>CALHZE010000316.1 GCA_938040915.1 uncultured Bacteroidia bacterium
AACGGTAGAGATCACCAAATCGAGATACAGGAAATTGAGTTGCCGGCACAGTATAGTTATTTTGCTATACCGAAGCTTAATTCTCAGGCGTATCTTGTTGCTACGATAAAGGATTACAATCAGTATGGTCTTTTTGCATCAGAAGCGAGTGTCGTGTTTGAGAAGATGCGTTCGGGGACAACCTATCTAACGCCAGCAAATCAGACAAATGAGTTGCCGATAACGTTAGGAGTAGAGCCGCGTATTGCGATAGAACGGAAGGTGGTCTCTGATAAATCAAGTGATGTCTTCCTATCGTCTAATAGGGAGCGTGTCTTTACATATGATCTTCTTGTTCGTAACAATAAGAAGACGCCAGTGAATCTCACCCTTAAGGATCAATATCCGCTTTCCTCTGAAGAGAATGTGAAGATTGAGCTTTTGGAATCATCGGGGGCGTCTATAAATGCCACTAAGGGGGAACTTTTGTGGCAGTTGAAGTTAGAGGCTGGTGAGGCGAAGACGCTTCGGTTGAGTTATAAGGTTCGTTATCCGAAAAACGTTACGCTCAATTTCTAGCGCACACTTCTTTTTCCTAACCTAAAAGTTACTATCTTGCGAAGGAATATAAGGAGCATAAGATGATAACCCTAAAGCGATTGCGTGAGGAGACTGAGTCGGTAATATCGGGCTTGGAACGTCGTGGACTCTCTGTAAAGGAGTCTATTGGAGAGATTTTGGCGAAGGATGCTCTCCGAAGAGAGACTCTAACTCGTCTGGAAGAGGTGCAGTGTGATGTAAAGAAGCTTTCGAAAGAGTTTGGCGCTATGATGGCGTCTGGAAAGAAAGAAGCAGCTGAGGGGGTGAGAGCATCCGTACAAGAGCTGAAGGATAAAGCCAAGTCATTAGAAAGCTCGTTGGAGGAGATAGAGACGTTTGTTCAAGAACAGTTGGTTTTATTGCCCAATATCCCTCATGTTTCTGTCCCAACAGGCAAGAGTGCGGAGGATAATCTTGTGGTTCGCACGGAGGGAGGGAAGCCTAAAGTTGAGGGAAAGGGTTTACCTCATTGGGAAATT
>CALHZE010000317.1 GCA_938040915.1 uncultured Bacteroidia bacterium
TTCGTCAGACTGACCTGAAGCTTAGCAGACTGGAGGTGAAGTTGGCGTGCTACCGAGGCTGGTAGGCGATAGCCGAGAGAGACGTGCTTGAGGCGGATGAAGCTCCCGTCAGCGACACGCAGCTGAGAGTAGTTATACGTGCTGTAGGCTCGCTCGATATTCTCCTTGCCGACGGCTTGGATGAGAGACTGAGCTGGTAGGGTAGGTACATCGGTGAAGCGCTCATCTCCAGGATTGAGCCAGCGGTCACGCCACATACCTCCGAAGACATTGAGGTCACCATAGGTTGGGTCGAAGGTCGGGTTAAGGCGCAGCTTGTGCCCAGCCTGTGCTGTCAGGAAGAAGGTGAAGTCCCAGTCTCGGTAGCGGAAGGTATTGGATAGCCCTCCGATGATCTGCGGCTCGATAGGTCCATGATAGGTCAGATAGCTCTTCGTGTACTGGGTATCTCCGAAGTCAGCTCCATAGATGCGGGATTCTTCCCCTCTGTTTAGGGGGTAGAGGCCGAAGTCAAATGTCGGTAGACCATGGCTATTGAGTCCCTGGAAGTTGTAGGAGAAGAGAGAGCCTTTGGGGAAGCCTACGAGGTTGCCACGACCACGACCGGCTACAAGGTCTAGGGCATTGGGTGTATTGCGTAGGCGAGTGATCTGCTGGTTCATCCAGCTTAGAGAGAGTGTGCTGCTCCAAGAGAAATGCTCCGAGCGGATGTTATCCGAGCTTAGCGACAGCTCCATCCCTCGGGTGCGCATATCACCGAAGTTCGCATACTTATAATACTGCCCCCCGACACCCGATGTGCGGACGAGGTCGATCAAGTCAAAGGCATTGCGCTGATAGAGATCTATCGTCGCACGAAGGCGACCATTGAGAAAGGCAGCCTCTATCCCTGCATTCAGCTCGTACATCTTTTCCCATGTGAGATCTCGGTTCTCTAGATGAAGGATCTTCAGTAGTTGCTCGCGATCAGCATAGGGTACAGACTGGGTCAGTCCGCCCTGATAGATCGCTTGTGCATTGATGGCCTCTTCGTTCATCTTCGCAGTAAGTCCATAGCTTAATCGTAGGGCAAGATGACTGAGGGCAGAAGATAAGGAGAAGAAGGACTCCTTATCGATATTCCATTTCGCTCCGACATTCCATGTCGGTAGCCACTGTGTATGGGAGCGTCCTCCTGAGGCGTTGGAGCCCTCGAGGTTGATCAGTGCATGGGCGATATAGCGCCCTGCGTAGCCATAGGTGGTACTTGCCGAGAAAGTCACTCCTCGGTCTGTATAGCGAGTGTCAGAGAAGTAGCTCTTATTCTCTTGGCTGAGCTTCTCAAAGATCCCAGGCGAGGGGAGGATTTGTCCTCCACGATTGTAGAGGATGCCATAGCCAGAGAAGGGCGTAGAGGTCCGCTCTGCGGCACGCAGCTCGGTGAAGGCAAAGGCTTTGAGATCGTGGTTGCCCCAGTGCTTATCATAGTCTACCGCTAGACGAAGGAGGTAGCTGCGTAGGCTATTCTCTCCCTGCATGAGCATTCCGCCAGCAGGAAGGGGGCTCTTGGGTAGAAGCTCTGGATGAGCAGGGTCATGCAGGAGATAGGTGTTGGCTCGGGCGACCTCGGGAGTCTCCATCGCACGGTAAGCTAAGATCTGGTTAGAGCGCTCGGTGATCTCATGTTGTGTCGTCGTAGATGCACTACGGATAGCCATGAGAGCACGAGCATCTAGCCCAGGGAGGATCTTGTAGCTTGCCTCGAGCTGTGTCTTGAAGTCTACAAGGCGAATATCGAGGTGGTTGGCCTTGTACTCATTGAATATGTTGAATGGAGCCCAGTTATTGCGGTAATACTCATCAGGGAGGAGTGTCCGTGTTGCCCCAAGGGCATAGGAGAAGGGATTGATGTCAAAGTCGCGTTCAAACGTCCCGATCGCGTGGTTGCGACGTTGGGGGAGCGTGCCTGGGGCGTGTTGCGTGCGGAAGTTCCCCTGTGCCGAGAGGGTCGCCGTCAGTTGTTCGGTGATAAAGAAGGTGCTCTTGAGGTTCGCCGAGAGCTTCTGTACACGGTCGGCGATCGTCCATCCTCCGTCGTAGTAATAGCCTAGTGAGGCGTAGGTGGCGATGTTTTTACTCCCTCCTGTAAAGGTGAGCGAGTGGTTGGTCGTGGGGCGGAGAGTAAAGAGGAGGTCTAGCCAATCGGTATTGGCATACTCGCCCTTCTTGAGATACTCGGCGCGCGCCTCGGGGGTGTTCTCTAGGTAGTAGTGTCCTGTGTGGGGGTCTATCGTCCCGAGGTCGCGGTACATCTGGTAGTAAATCCCGCTGCGCCGTCCGTAGAGGGCATCGCGGAGCGAGAAGTAGCCCTTGTCGGCCATCTCTTGGTAGAGTGCCATCGTCTCTTGCGAATTGAGAAGATCGAAGTCGGCGTAGCGAGGCTTAAGCCGTACGGTGTTCTCCGTGGCATATGTCACGCGCAGGGGTTGCTCGCGTCGCCCTGACTTGGTGGTGATGATGATGACACCGTTGAGCGCCCGTGCCCCGTAAACCGAGGTCGCCGAGGCATCTTTGAGTACTTGGATGTCCTCTATGTCGGCGGCGTTAAGCCCCGCGATGGCAGAGCTTACGAGGGTGACGGCATCGCCCGAGGCAAGCTCGTCGAGGCTCAAGTGTACGAGGTCTTCGTAGACTGCTCCGTCAATCACCCAGAGCGGCTGTACGTTGCCCAAAATAGACGCTCCACCACGGATGTTGATCCGCGGCGCAGAACCAAACGTCCCCGAGATGTTCTGGATGTTAAGACCTGGGAGACGCCCCTCGAGCATGCGCGACACGTCGGCCACGCCCTCGACCTTAATCTCGCTAATACGTGCCGAGGCAGCCGCTCCTGTGTAAACGCGGTTACGCACTTTCTGGTAGCCGGTGATGACGACCTGATCGAGCTGCTGGCTGTCGTCGTCCAAGACGACGTTCGTCTGCAACGAACGGATCTTTACTCGTTTGGTAAGCATCCCCATGTAAGCAAACTCGAGGGTTTGCCCCACCGCTCCCTTGAGCTTGTAGCGACCGTGGGTGTCGGTGACTGCTCGCTCGCCACTCTCGACCAAGAGGACATAAGCCCCGATGAGTGGCTCGCCTTGCCGGTCAGAGACCCTCCCCGTGACTTGAGACGCCCCTTGCCCCCAGAGTAGCGAGGGGAAAAGGAGGAGAAGAAAAAGCATGTAGGGGCATAGCATGCTGCGCCCATTACAAAGGATCGGATTCTTTTTCGCGACCGACGCATCACGTTGCGTCCGTACACGGTCTGCCTCGGTGATACGGATGCAACGTGATGTGTCGGTCTTCGTCTGATATTGGTGTCGCATTCCTAGAAATTCAATTGTACCCCACCATAGACCCCGAATGGGTGACCCGCCCGCAACCCCGAGGGGTGACGCGAGACGAGGTAGCGCCGGTTCATGAGATTGATGGCATTGGCGGTAAGAGTCACATGTTTATGGACGTGTACGCGCAAGGTTGCGTCTAACAGGTAGTGTGCCGGTATCCGCTCGCGCTCGGCGATCTTTCCTTGCCCAGGGGTTGTGCGCATGTCGCCGTTGTAACGTACACTCAGTGAGGTCTCAACCCACTTTGTTTCAATCCCCACTTGGGCGTGAAGCGCGTGACGAAAAATGTAGGGGATCTCGTCGCCCGCTACGACCGTCCCCCACGAGTTGCTCGTAAAGTCGTTGAGCATCTGGGTGTCGGTAAACGTATAAGAGAGCTGTAGCGGGAGGTGCACTGGCCAGCGGTAAGGGAGGGCTTGGTATTGCAAGATACTCTCCACGCCGCGCACCAGCGCCTTGCCGATGTTAAACTGCTCGAGCGTCCCTTGTCCGCCCTGTGCCGCGAGGTCACTCCCCAGCATGTTGCTATAGCGGTTTTGGAAACCGATGACCTCGGCGCGCAGCTCTTGCCAGCCGAAACGTAAGCCCGACTCTATGTTCCAACTATTCTCGGGCTTTTGCCCCAAGACGGCACTCGGGGGCGCAAACCCTTTGTGTAGCCCCGCAAAGAGCGAGAGCACGGGCAGAAGCTTACAGTTGACCCCAAAACCAGGGAGTAGCCCGCTCGCCGAGTTGGGGATCTCCATCCGCAGATGCCCCGTACGGCGCGGGTCGGCGGTTGTGTAGTCGCGATCGACTAGGCGTACGTTCTCATAGCGTGCCCCTGCCGTGAGGGTAAAGATGCTCTTGACCCACTTGGTGAGGAGATAGCTCGAAAAGGCGTGTGCTGTTGTGACACGGTTGGCGCTACTGCCGGGCAACCCCTCGAGGAAAAGCTCCATCTTGCCGTCGCGCATGGCGTAGCTGTCGTCGTGCTGAAAACGATCTTCTAGGTCGGCGTGGTAGCGTACCCCCAGCTCCGCAGTAAAGAAGCCCCCGAGGAGGTCGAGACGATACTCGGCTTTCGACTGCACGCCCCGTGAGTGGTAGGTTCGTTGGTTGGCACGCACCATGAGCGCCTCGCCAATGTAGTTGCGCGCGCCGGTCACGATGTCAAAATAGAGGTGGTTGGTCTCTGGGTCGGCGAGCACGGCGTCGATGCTCCGTCGCTCGGCTTTGGTGTGTCCTGTGCGTACTTCATTTAGCTTGTACCAGTTGCGAAAGAAGTAGTTGTAGTAGAGGTGGGTCGTTACCTTGAGTCGGTTGGGCACTTCGATGAGATAGGTGAGCACGTTTTGGAAGTGGCGTGTCTTAAGGTTGTCTTTTTGCGCACCTGCATAGCGATAGTAAGGGCGCGTGGCAAAGTCTTGCTCGGAGAGCCCGAGATAAGTCTCGTCAGAGTGTTCGTTGGCAAAACCGAACTTGTATTCGAGGAGGTGTTGCACGTCAGCCTCCTCGCCCGTGTGCACAGCGAGCTTGGTCACGAGGTCGTTGCGCTGGAAGCCCGTACGCAGATCGGGTTCGTCGCGTCGAAACCCCTTAGACTGGTGGCGTAGGTACTCGACCATGAAACCGAAATGTTCGTAGTCATTGCCGACCATTGCGTGGCTCTTTAGGGTGTTGTAAACACCGTAGGAGGCAACGAGCTTGGCTTGCAAACGTCGGGGGATGGGCGTAGAGACCATGTTGATAGCCCCGCCCGTCGTGAACGGACCGTACTGCACTTGGCTACTCCCCTTGAGCACCTCGATGGCGTGCATACGCGCCGCCGTAGGGAAGTAGTAGGCGGCAGGTGCGGCGTATGGTGCGGGGGCGGCAAGGACGCCGTCTTCCATCAGGGTGATGCGTTCGCTGCGTTCGGCTTTTGTCCCACGAAGACTGATGTTGGGGCGGAGACCGAAACCGTCTTCCTCATAGATGTTAACGCCGGGCACGCTCTTGAGCATGCGGTTGATGTCAGAGTAGCCGCTGAGGGTAATCTCTTTGGGCGATAAATAATAGGCAGAGCCTGTGCGGTTGCGCGCCTCAAATTTAGAGCCGATCATCGAGCTGGCACGCACCACCACCTCGTCTATCGAGTCGCTCATTTGGACGGAGTCTGCCAAGCGCCGAGCCTCGATACGCCGCAAGGAATCAGCCATTTGCCCCGTTACGACCTGCATGCGCGTCTGCCCCATCCCTAAAAAAGGGGAGGCGGCGAGCCCCAAAAAAAGAAGTGCGGTAGAAAAGAACCTAAATAAACGACACCAATTTGTAGGGAAACTATATCTTGCCTCCCTATCCTCCGTTCTTCCCATTCGTCTTGTAGCGTTTTCTAACATCGAAAATCGGCTATAGAGTTCTTGTGACCCTCTAAGGAAAAGCCTTGCCCCATCTGCGGTTATCATCGTTCGCAGCGTAGGTCGGATTTTCGTTGAGGAGTGCAAAGATGCCATATATCGCCTAACGCCACAATCGCGGAAACTAGGGAAAGTGTGGTAAAGACGCTCTTGCTTAGATTGGTATTAAATAAGCGTGCTACTTTTGCCCCGAGTAACAAGCTATTTTTAGGAGATGAAGAAAAAACTACTCTTACTTGCCCTGTTTTGGATAGGGGTTGTGACCCTCTTGTGGGCACAGAATAATCCGTTTACGGCGGAGTGGAAGTCTGACCAGAGTGGGAAGATTATGATCCCCATAAAGGGCACGAATTGGAAGCTGGAGATCTGGGAAGGGGGGAATAAGGTGAAGGAAGCGACCGTGGCAAGCTCTGACGAGAGCACCAATATACACTCCGTCGATGGGCTTATGACGAACAAGCGACACACGGTGAAAATCTACCCCGAGGGGGTTGAGTATATCCGCTTTGGGAGCGATCAAGCGAAAGAGGCGGCTAAGGGGTTGGAGCGAATCATGGACTGGGGCGACGTCAAGTGGAAGAGCATGGAGCGCGCCTTTGCCAACTGTGTCAACCTTACCGCGGCGAACGTAGGGGAACCGGTCTTGACCGAGGTGAAGAACTGTAAGGAGATGTTCGCGGGGTGTGAGAAGTTCAACTCTAGCCTCAACACGTGGAAGATGGAGACGGTCGAGGACTTGGAAAAGATGTTTGATGGCTGTAAAGCCTACAACCAAAACATGCAGAAATGGACGCTCGCCAAGGCTACCAAGATAAGCTTCGGTGTCGTAGAGAAACTCTCGAAAGACAACTATGAGAAGACCCTCATCGGGTGGGCAGCTAACGAGAAGACGGCGTCGAACGTCACCTTTGATGCGAAGGACTTGGTCTATAGTTCCACCCAAGCCAAAGCAGCACACGACAAGCTCACGACGGAGAAGCACTGGACGATCTCTGATGACAAATACCTCCTTTTCAAATTTAAGAACGAGCGCTACTATTGCAAGAAAGACGGGGAAGTCTCTGTGGAAATAGAGTTGGCTGAGGGGCTGGACAATACGAAGGTAGAATACCGAGCACCTGGTGAATATGACGAGGGCTATGGGGTTATCAAAGTGGAAAATAAGAGTGAGGCGAAAGTGAAGGGAGTAAAGGTGGGAAAGGCAACCCTCACGGCAACCCTCAAAAACGGAAACATGACGCTTAAGGCCGAGTGTGAGATTGTGGTCAACAGCACCGGCACAGAGCCAACCCACAAGCTTACGCTAAGCAAGAGCGGTACGGGTGAGGGGACGCTGACGGTGCGCAAGAAGGGGACGACCGAAAACCTCGCAATGGGCGAGCATAACCTGCCTGCGGGGACAACGCTCCTTGTCAATGTAGACTATGACAAGAATAAAGCGAAACTAGAACTCAAGATAGACGATGCCAACCAAACGAGCTCGATCGATTATGGCGATGCGGAGATCGTGCTCAACAAGGACACAAAGATAGAGGCGGTGCTCACGGAGATTAAAAACTGGAAGGTCGAGTTCGCAGCCGCACAAAACGGTACAATGAGCGTGCAGGGAAAAGACGGTGCACAGCTCGAGGCAGGTAAAGAGAATAAGACCCCAGATGGCCCACTGATCATTGTCTCCTTTACAGCAGAAACTGGCTATGCCCTTGAGGAGTTCCGTGTGAACGGAACAAAGACAAACGTAGACGGCGATTCGCATAGCTTCTTGTTAAAGCAAGATGTCGTACTCGAAGCCTTCTTTAGCAAGGCTGATGAACGTTCGGTGGTATTAGAGATTGCGGGCGGCGCTACCAATGGCTCGGTAATGGTAGGCGACAAAGCCTTAACTGCGGGTGTCAACAAGGTCGCTAAAGACTCTAAGCAGAAGGTCAGTGTCAAGCCTAATGAGGGCTATCGTGTCAAGACCTTTACCATCGATGGTGTCGACAAGAAGGAAGAGGCGCTCAAGGGCGTTGAGGTCACCTTTGACAAGATTGTAGAGATCTCGCTCGAGTTCGAAGAAGAAACAGAAAAGGTGACCGTGTCGTGGGATGACCCCAAAGAGGATATCGCGGAACTAGAGGTAAGAGATAAAGATGGAAACGAGCTAGCGTCTGGCGACGAGGTGATCGTCAACACGAAAATCACCATCAGGGTCATCATGACCGACGAGGAGTATAAGCTGGTTGAGTTGATAGCCGGAGTGGT
>CALHZE010000318.1 GCA_938040915.1 uncultured Bacteroidia bacterium
TACACCGGTCTGTCCAGTTCAGCGTAAAGGAGGCTTTGGGGCGAGGGTACACCTTAATCGTCTCGGTCTTTGTGAGTACGCAACCATGTTCGTTCTCTACGCGATAGGTAGCGGTAAAGTCTTTCTCGGTCGGGTCAGAGTGGGTGTAGACGTGAGTAATCGTGGTACCTACGGGAGCTGCTGAACCCATATCGTCGCCAAAGTCCCAACGAGCGGTGAAGTTATTGCCGCCCACTACGGTGGCGGTGAAGCTAACTGGTTCACTCGCAGAGCAGAGCTCTTTGGGGGTGACGGTGATTTGCGCATTGAGTTTCGGAAGCACCTCGATCTCGGCGGTAGTGGTAGCGCTACATACTTTGCCTGAGCTGGCGTGTGTCTGGCTGGCTTTCATCTTTACGGTATACTTAGCCACTTCGCTGGGATGCGTATTCTCAAAAGCTTGTACAAAGGGGCTCTTCACGGCATATTCGGCTCGCTGACCGTTGCCAAAGTCCCACTCGTACTTCGTAGCTACGCCTGTAGGAGCGGTACTACCAACAGTCTCGTTCGTTACATCTACCAGCATCGGGCTAGCGCAGGCATCCTGAGCGAGTAAGCCTATCTTAGGTACTATGCGGGGATGCACCACGATGGGGATGAGGTTGGAGGTGACGCGGCAGCCGCCGTCGGAGACGTTCGGTTGATGGCTCACAACATAGACATTGTAGGTCACATCCTGTTCCGTGGGGTTGACAAAGGTGTGTTCTACGAGGGTGTTGTTCGTCGTAGTGAGTACATCTGTACCGTCACCAAAGTGCCATTCGTGAATGAGATCGGGCGCGCCCCCGGTAGTGTTGTTCTGGAACGTGCGGGGCACTTCGTCGCTACAGATCTTATCGCCGTTGGTTACCAAGACATTGGGGCGGATCTGCGGAGGCACGACGATGGGGTTCAGGGTCTTGCGTGCTTCGCAGCGAGGTCCTCCGACCCATTGGCGGGAAGCGCGGAAGTCTATACTATAGGTTATCAGGGAGCTTGTGGAGTTGTTCACAAGGTCGTTTTGCAATGTAGCGGTCGTGGTGCTCGTCAGGTTGAGCGGCTGACCGTTCTGCGTATCGTCGGGCGTAAAGGTCCAAGCGTACGTATTAGCGTTCTCGGAGGCGTTCGTTATCGTAATCCGTGCAGTTTGACAAGGGGGTTGGATAACGGCGGTGACATTCGAGATGGGCAACACCTGCGGATAAACCTTTACCTTAACTTGCGTCGTAGCGGCGGGGGCATTGTCGCAGCCAGGAACGTCGCCTGTTACGTGAAGTTTAACCGTGTATTCAACGGGGGCGTTCGTAACGTTATGGAACTCGTGCGAGACACTGGCATCAGTACCTGCGGGGAGGGCGGTGCCGTCGCCAAAATCCCAAGCATAGGTACGCGCACCTGTAGAGCGGCTCGTAAAGGTGACTGTACCTGGGGCACAGAAGCTCTGTTCGTCGGCGCTTAAATCCTTAATAACTGCGCGGAGTAGGGGCGGAACTTCCAGAATGAAGGGTTTCGCATC
>CALHZE010000319.1 GCA_938040915.1 uncultured Bacteroidia bacterium
TCTAAAACAATCTCGCCCGCCCGATCGGCTAAGTAGAGAATCTTCGAGCCGTTGTGGATCGAGCGCTTAAGAAGGTCACCATGGTCAATAGCGAGTTGTGCCCGAATCCCCTCGTCCACGCGCTGCATAATGTCAGTAGCCGAGTCTTGTGCAAAGTCGACACGAGTCCCCACAAGAGCGATACGCATAGCGTTGCGAAAAGAGTTACTCCCCATCCTTACCCGCACCCGCAAGGGCGCTTGGAGCTCGAGCGCCAGATCGTTCATCGCCTTCTTAAACGACCAAAACGGTGTTACTCCCTGATAGCGATGCCCGAGGGCATTATATGCCTCGCGAAGGAAGTCGGTAGGCGACATCTGCGCCCCGTGGTCGGCATACCGTGCGGCAATGTCGGCAACAAAATCGGTGCGTTCGGCAGGCGTTGCCTCGTATGCATCGAGGAGAGGACTCATCCGCTCCAGAATGCAAGCGAGGCAACGATGGTCGCCGAGAAATGGGTTCGCATGTTCCATAACGCACTAAAAACACAGGAAAAGGGAAAAATGTTTAGGTGGCAACCTCAACATTCTGATTATCAACAGAATTTTCTATGCGGCTACGCTACACAAGCCAACAAACTAATTATCAATAGATTTTGCATACAAACGAACTCGCGGAACGCCCCCCCATAAGACGAACTTTGCCCCATGCCACATCGTGCGTCTGGGGCTCTCTAACATCCGACTATCACTTCCCCGCCGCCGATCTTCACGGTCACAGCGTTCTACAAGATGAGCCCCATGACCGTGATGTCATCATACTGCGCATTCGCGCCTTGCCATGCTAAAAGCTCTTGCTGCAAGAAAGCCTCCTGCTTTCCGATCGGGAGCAACGAGGCATCAACAAGCAACTCCTGAAAACGCGCAAAACGCATCTTCTTAGCATAATCGCCCCCGATTTGATCTGAGTAACCGTCGCTAAACAGGAACAGCTCGTCTGAGGGGCGGTAATGGATCATACGAGACGTGAAGTTCAGATTCACCTCACTCCCCACAAAAGCCGGATCGCCCGTATAGACCTCAGCCACACCAGCACGACAATGCACGATCCGGTGAAATGCCCCTGCAAAGTTGATCATTTGTCGCTGCGTATCGATAACACAAAACGAGACATCTGCGCCCTCACTCATAGTCTCCATATTATCAATGTGTTTATTGCGTTCGTAAAGGGCATTACTAAGACTTGCGAGGATGCGGCTCGCGCTCGTAACGTGCTGCACAATGATAATGTCGTGCAAAAAGACATAAGTGATCAGCGACATAATCGCCGCCGAGATCCCATGTCCCGTACAGTCAATCACCCCCATGTAGATGTAATGTTCGTAGGTGGAATACCAATAGATATCGCCACTAACCTCACGCAAGGGCTTAAACATCACAAAACTATTGGGACAACGCTCCCTGATCAAGGAAAGCGGAGGGAGGATCACATCCTGCGAGTGGCGCGCATTGCGCAACTCGATCTCTATCACACGGTTCTTTTGCCGCAAGTCTTGATTGAGCGCCTCTAGGTGCATCGCCATCTTGATACGCTCATTGACCTTGCCGTGCGTATCCAAAACGTAGTTCCGCGCAAAAAAGACCGTTAAGACAAGCAAGATGAGTGTAATGAACGGGAGATACCCCCAAATAAAATCCTTAAGAGAGAACTTCTGCAATACCTGCACTCGGTACGGACTCCCTTCGCTCCAGACCTCTCGGTTAAGAGAGGCTCGATAGCGGAAAATATACTCGCCCGCAGGCAAGCGACTCAAGTTGACGACATTCCGACTCTCGAGATCCGTCCAACGCTCATAAAGCCCCTCGAGCATGATCTGGAAGTATACTTGCGAACGATTGGCAAAATTGAGTAATGTGAGGTGAAAGTTTGCCGCGGGGATCTCTTCCGACATCACGACATCGTGAGATAAGAGCGAGGATACTTCAAACACATTGTGCAACCCCAAGAGTACAATGCGACTCGCTAACACCTGTCCTATTTCCGCACTCTCGCGTGCATGAGGGCGAAAATAGGTAAGCCCGTTCTGGCAGCCAAAGTAAATCTGGTCTTGTGGCGAAACGAAGCTGATGTTCCGCTTAAACCCCTTGTGGACAAGCCCATCATTCTTCCCAAAGACAAAGAGCTGAGCCGCCGTAGGGTCATACTCTGCCATACCGCGCTGTGTCGCTATCCAGACATTTCCTTGGCGATCACACGCCAGAGCATTCACGGGGTTAGACTTGAAAAAATAGTGCTCCGAAACCCGCACACATCCTATTTGACCGTGCTGTAGACAGAAAAGCCCCTGATCTGTCCCAACCCAAACCGAGCGATCTGTGCCATGAGCGAGGCAAATTGCCTCTATATTGAGAAACGCACCCTGATACTCAGTAGCAAAATAAAGTCTTTCGCTCTTGTCTAGCTCTAAGTCAAGGCGATAGAGCGACTCGTTGCCTACACACAAGAGCTTGTTGGGTTCTTCTACAACAAACTCTCGAATGTTGAGTCCGCGCAATGCGGTGTATTCGTTGAGCTCGCCGCGCCGAAGGTCAAACAATATAAATCCGTCGGCTAAGGCAAAGCCGAGATGATGTGCGTCGACGAGGGCTATTTTGTTAATGTTCTTCCCATCCAA
>CALHZE010000320.1 GCA_938040915.1 uncultured Bacteroidia bacterium
AAAGTGGGAATTGCAGGACGTCTATGACGAGATGCTTCTACCGTATGTGAGCGAATTCTTGGATGTCGTAACAATCCCTCAAATGCTCTTTGTGCATACGCTTGGGGGGCATTATGCTTATACTGAGCGTTATACGAAAGCTTTTGCACAGTTCCAGCCCGACCTCGCAAACTTTAAGGCAGAGGAGGGGGAAGATCCTTATTGGGTCATACGCTTGGGAGGGAAAGACGTCCCAGGTTTTGTTAATTCGTTTGACAACACGATACTTTATACAGATATGGTGTTGGACTCGGTGATCTCGTTTGTCGAAGCCAAGCATAAGCCCGCCTTTGTGATCTATGTGGCTGATCATGGTGAGAACTTGTTGGAGCCCCCAGAATATCGTGCTTATCACTCTTACGACACGCCCTCGCACTATGAAGCGCACGTCCCTTATTTTATTTGGCTCTCTGACGAATATTTGGCGCGTTATCCACAGGCAGATTCGTTATTACGAGCTCATCTACATTTACCCGTACAGAGTACGGTGACTTTCCATACACTGTTAGACTTGACGCGGGTGCGTTATGCGCTGTATGATAGCACGCAGAGTCTGTTGAGCCCACATTTTACCCCCTTAGCAACGCGCCCGATAATAAACCCCGATGGGAAGTTAAAACCAGAACCCACCTATCCTGCTGAGGGTGGTGTTTGCCCCGTATATAACCGGTGTCAGAGAAAATAAGAAGCTTTGATACTAAAAAAGGGCGTAGCGGTATCGCTACGCCCTTTTTCGTAGGCCAATAGTCCTTTTACCAACGAAAGCCAATCGTCGCCATCAGAAGCCCCTCAAAGTCGCGACGCTGGGTTAATGCCTCGAAGGCTCGGTATTTATAAAGATAGGCTTCGCTCTTCTGCCAAAGGTGGCGGTAAGCAACATCAAAGTAGAAGCCATCGAACGCCATCCCGAACCCCGCCGAAGCATAATAGCGCGGTCCGTAAGCCTCTAATAACTTCGACGAATAGGCAGAGGATAGATAACCTCCCCCTAGGCGATAAACGAACGGTAACGCCAGTATTTCGAGCCCTGCTCGTAGTTCGTGCGTCCCTTTAATGTCGTTCTGAATCAACTCGTTGTAACCGGTGTAACGAGCGCGATTAGAGAACGCCATGAGTGGGTGGTGCGAATAGATGTAGTCAGCCGAGATGAGCCCGTGTGAGCCTAAAATCACTGCCACTGAGCCCATGGCACGCATCGGTCCGTAGAACGAGTATTCTGTTTCCCCCGTGGGGCTCTTAATGTGGTAATAACTAGGCTCTGTCTTGTAGTAAGCGTCGGCTTCTACCTCATATTTAGACTCTACGGTCATCGCCGTGGGGGAGTGGAAGGCTAACCCAAAGCGCAGGTAGTCTGACGCGCGCACCACTGCCCCGAGCTTAAGATTGACCCCCATCCCTTCCTCCTTAGCGCTCTCAGCGAGGCGGAAACGGTCGAGTTGCGAGCTTGCCGAAAAGATAACGTTATTCTCCACGTGCTCTTTGTCCCACTGGCGGTCAAACTCTTGTATGCCAATCGTAAGTCC
>CALHZE010000321.1 GCA_938040915.1 uncultured Bacteroidia bacterium
GTGCCTGCGATGCGCCGGCATAATGCACCTTCTTCGTCACATAGTCGAGGAGCAAGACCCCCATCTTAACATTCGCTTGCATTTTGAACGACTCGGTCGAATCTTTCCACAGGTCGTTAAACTCCCGCGAAAACTCCTCGATGATCTGGGTCGGTTCCGTCAGACGCGCTTCCCGCACAATCTGGTTCAGCTTCATGTAGGTGATAAAAGAGAGCGCCGCCCCCGCAACCTCGTGCCCCGAACAGTCTGCTAAGATGAAGATGGAGCGGTCGACGAGATCGGCAAACCAGAAGAGGTCACCACTCACAATGTTGGTGGGGCGGTAGATAATGAAGTGGTTGGGGTAACGCGCCGACATATTGTCTTGATTGGGGCGGAGCGACAGCTGGATCGTGTTCGCATACTCGATGCTGTTCATAATCAAGCTATTCTTGTAGAGGAGCGAGCGACGCGTAGACTCCAGCTGTTCGTTCTTGAACTGGTTTTCCGTGCGGAGATTCTCGGTATGGGCAAAGCTAATAATGAGCTCTGAGTTTCGTTTGGCGTTCTGCCCCCGCTGTTCTTGCAAAATTTTGTCGCGCGCCTGCAAGCGTAGGAAGTTGCGCAAAGAGAAGATAAGGAGGAAAAGACCGAAGAAAGCGACAGTCCCCAGCAGAATCCACGTATAGAGCGTCTGATTCTTGACCAAAAGCGCGTGGAGCGCCCCGCGGGCTTCGTCTTGGATATCCTCTTCGCGGATGCGCTTAGCATCATAAATCTTAAAACTGCTCTGTGCGACGAGGCTATTAAGACTATCGCGTAGGTTCACGGCGGTCATCTGGTAGAGATAGCCATTCTTATAGTCCTTTTCGGCAAGGAATATTTTGGCAAGACGAAGGGCAAAACCTGCTTTCAGCCAATCGTTACAAGCCTCTTGCGAAACGAGGATTGCCTCTAAAAGCGCACTCTTTGCCTTGCGGAGATCGCCTCGCAAGGTGTAAATAGTGGCTTTAGTGACCGACGCTCTCCGCGTCTCACAGTTGATGCGGAGCGGGGGGACGTACAGAAGGGCAGAGTCTAGGTAGCGGCGCGAGAGGTCGAGAATCCCAGCATCACGATAGGCAGTGGCAGTGTGCACATAAATTTCGGAGAGCTGCTCCCACGCGTTCATGCGCTTGGCCGCTAAAACGGCATTAAGGAAATAGTGGAGCGAGACCTTTGCGTTACCGAGCGCCTGATAGTAGAGCCCCGTGGCGTCAGACAAGACGAGCTCGCGCAAGTCTTTATTGGCAATAGACTCGAGGCGTTGGGCAGACTTTAGGTTAAAAGAGGCGCGCTCAAAGTTCCCCGTCGCGACATCGATACGGATCATCTCGTAAAGGAGTCGGAAACAGTGCTCGGTATCATTGCGCGCTTCACTCATCGCGTATGCATTCTCTAAGAGGGCGGTCGCAAAGGAGTAGGTTTCTATCCCCTCGAGCATGAGGGCGACGTTGGTATAAATCTCCACCAAGCGGGCAGTGTCGGCGTCGATGAGCGAGAGGTTTCTATAGGCGTCGATCCAGTCAACGACCTTGGTTTCTAGAGGGAGTCGCGGCACTGCGACCACTTTCACTTCGTCGACACGTTTCGGAGGGGCGAGCTGCCGGCGGTCAGGGCTCGGGTGCATCGCGTAAAGGTGCAATGACACGGCACACCACACGCACAGCAGCGCAGCCCCCCATGCCACCCTTCGAAAACACTGCTTTGTAGTCCCTCGCATCACGACCCTCAGAAATGTAGCCCTATAACACAGATATCATCTGCTTGATCCGAAGCCCCTTGGTGGAGCGCCAACCCCTCAAGGAGGAAAAAGCGTTGTTCTTCTGCCGAAGCCGAAGCGTCCCGCATACGCCGTAAGTTTTCCTGGAAACGCATACTGCCATACTTACGGAAGTTCTCATTCAGCTGATCGGTAAAGCCATCCGAGGTGAGGTAGACCCACGTGTCAGGCTCTAGGGAGATCGTTTCGTCCTCATACGAGCAATTCGCCAACGTGCTACCTGCACTCATGATGCTACCTCGATAACGCTTCACACCGTCTTGTGAGCTCACATAAAGCGAGCTCGAGGCAGAGGAGAAGACGATCTCGCGCTTAGCGCGCTCGTAACGGATAAGCGTAAGATCCATGCTATAGTGCCCGAGGTAGGTTGTCGACTGGTAACTCAAGTTCTCATGGATCTGATCGTGGAGGGTCATCAGCACCTGCGAGGGGGTGTTGAGACGCCACTGCTTGACAATCTTGTTTAACAAGACATGACCGATCAGGCTCATCAGCGCCCCTGGCACGCCGTGTCCCGCACAATCGACAAGCGCCAACATCTCGTATGGGCCGGCATTGGCATACCAATAAAAGTCGCCCGAAACGATGTCGCGCGGCTTATAGATGATAAACGACTCTCCGAAGGCACTCTCTATAAGCTTAGGGTCAGGGAGCATCACTTGTTGGATATCACGCACGAACTCGATGTTGTGGGTCACCTTTCGCGAGTTGTTGTGTAACATATCCAACAGGTTTTGCAGGAGAGCGGTACTTTGCTCGAGGTCGGCGCGCTGATTGTTAAGCACGTTTTCGAGCGACCCCCACTTCTGGTTGAGCTGCCGCGAATAATCAGACTCCTTGATGAGCGCCTCCTGCGTGCGGCGCAACTGATTGGTGTGCATCTTCAGGTAGCGATGCATCAAGATAAAGGCAAACAAGAGGAAGGTGAGGGAAAGCAAGAGCATGCGCCGATGATTGTGTTGCTCACGGAGCTCGTTCTCTTTAGAGAGCTTTCTGATCACGTCCTCGTTCTCTGCGTGGAGATTGAGGAGGTCAAAGTCTTTGCCCTTTTGGCGAAAGACATGCAAGACCATATCGTTGTTGACCTCGATCCGCATGACAGAGTCCATATAGGCGACGGCTCGTTTATAATCGCCTTGCTCTGCCGCGAGGTCAGCACAAGAGAAGAGAAAATCGCGATAGAGATCCGT
>CALHZE010000322.1 GCA_938040915.1 uncultured Bacteroidia bacterium
CATCCGCATATACTCGACGCCCTCGGGACCTGCCTCGACCACATACTCGCCGTCGCGGGGCGGGGTGAAGGTATAGGGGTGTGCTAGTAGGCTTTCGGAGGTGATGGAGACGGTCTCGGTATGGCGATCGTTCGGCGCATCCGCCGCATACCATGTTACGGAGTAGTTACCCACGATGGGGATCTTCAGCGGTTCGCCCGCGACGCCTTTCCAGACGGTGATAAAGGGCTTTGTGGTGGCTTGGGGAGCGGGCTGAGGGGTAGACTGAGCCTGAGGCTGGGACTGGTGCGAAGCGTTACACCCGCAATAGAGCGCCATCGGTAAAAGAGCGGGGAGCGCAAGGGCTCTCCAAAGGTTCGTTGTGTTCATGGGGTTCGCCTCCTTTCGGCTGGTTATTGCTTGGGGAATTAGTGCGGGCGCGGTCCTTGATACCACGTATGGGCGACGGGTTGTTCGCCTGCGGGACACTCTTTAAACATATTATACATATCCACGTCGTCGTTGATCTGCCACGTGTCGAGGAGTTGGTCAAAGGCGCGGCAGTTGCGGAACATGCTCGCCATATCGGTCACTTTGCTGACGTTCCACTTTCCGAGGGGTTGGTTAAAGACGGCGCATTCGGCGAACATCGCCGCCATATTCTCCACGCGGCTCACGTTCCACGCCTCGAGGGGTTGATTAAAGAGACGACAGCCCCAGAACATGGCGCGCATATTGACCACACGCTTGACATCCCAGTTCCCGAGGGGTTGGTTGAACGCTTCGCACTCGGCGAACATTTCCGCCATCCCAAGTACGTTGGCGACATTCCAAGTAGCGAGGGGTTGGTTGAAGGCGCGACACCCTGAGAAGAGCATTTCCATATTCTCGACTTGGCTCACATCCCACGCGGCAAGGGGCTGGTTGAAGGTTTCGCACCCTTTGAACATCCCTTTCATGTTATTGACGCGCCCGACCTTCCAGCCCTCGAGTGGGCTGTTAAACTTGCGACAGTCGGCAAATAAGTATTGCATGTCGTAGACCTTTGAGAGGTCTGGGGTGTCAATCGTTTGCGCAAAGGTCATGTTCTCACAACCGGCGAACATGGCTTTCATATTCTTCCACTGCACTTTACCGAATTGCTCGACACGCAGTAGGGCTTTCGCACTGCCGAAGTGGTATTCCTCGCCCTCGCGATCTTGTGCCCACATCCGCATATACTCGACGCCCTCGGGGCCTACCTCCACCACATACTCGCCGTCGCGGGGCGGAGTAAACGAGTAGGGGTGTGCGAAGGCGTATGGAGACTCGGGGGAGATGGAGACGGTCTCGGAGTGTCGTTCTTGGGGGTTCGTCGCCTCATACCACGTTACGGTATAGTGCCCCACGAGGGGGATTTGTAACGGTTCGCCCGCGACGCCTTTCCAGACGGTGACAAAGGCGTCAGGGTTGACGGGCTGTGCCGGCTTGCCCGCGCAAGAGGAGAGGGGGAGGAGGAGCGCAAGAAGCGCAAGACTCAGTGCTAGTTGTGCTAGGAAGCGGGTGGTTTTGCTTTTCATGGCTATGTTTTTTGTTACGTTAGACTCTCTTTCTACTAGGGTGTGCACGAGACGCACTACTATTATTTTCTTACTTTGCAACCCCTAAGGTAATGCTTCTTTTTGAAAGAGCAAACGGAAGATCGCCCCTTGTGTGACAGAGGAGGGAGGGGAGAATTCCCTTAACGTTTTCCTTAATTGCTTGCCTCGATGCTCGGTCGAAACAGTCCATATCCGTTAAGAGAAGAGTAGGTGGCGGGGTGATCCTTGGGTGGTTCTTGGGTGATCCTTGGGTAGGTACTCCTAGCCAGAACGCCCCCCTTTCGATGGTATATATAGGATTCCTATATATATAGTATCTACATACTTTGATTTTCAGTATTAGAGAGCACATTACGAATATATAAAGATGGGGTGGCGGTGCTAAGGGCGCGCGACCCGTGCGGGGTCCTAAGGGCGGACGACCCGTGTGGGCGACGCAAAAAAAAAAACGGACGCATCACGTTGCGTCCGTACAAAACCCCGCCCGTCCGTACAAAACGCAGATCCCCATCCCCCGTAGGGGTTTAGCGTGCTAAACCCGCAACTCGCGCCGAATGGCGCGCCTGCCTGATTATCTTCAAAAAAAACGGACGCATCACGTTGCGTCCGGCGCTAAGGGCGCGCGACCCGTGGGGCGATCCTATCAATGAATAGCGCTCGTATTCCTCCTCTATCGCGAGAGGCGATGATAGAGAGAGTCACGCTCGTAAGGCTCATAGCCTTCGGCACGCACGAGCGCCTCGAGCTCGGCGACACTAGCGGCGGGCGAATTGTCTTGCGCACCCGCCATGCTATAGATGCGCGTGGAATTATTGATGGTGCCGTCAAGGTCGTCGACACCATAGTGAAGTGCGAGTGGCAGGAGCGACTTGCCGAGCATGGGCCAGTAGCACTTGAGGTGTGGGATGTTGTCTAGGAGCAAACGACTGACGGCGTAAGTGCGCAACACCTCGAGGAGCGAGACCTCTCCCCTTCCCTCCATGGGGTTGTGTGCTGCACGAAACTTGAGTGGGATGAAACAGTTGAAACCGTGGGTCTCGTCTTGCAAGTCGCGAAGGGCAAGAAGGTGGTCTACACGGTGTTCGCGCGTTTCGATATGCCCGAAGAGCATGGTCGCATTGGAGGAAAGCCCCAAGCGGTGCGCCTCGCGATGGAGCTCTAACCATTGGGCAGCAGAGCACTTTTCGGGGCAAATTTGACGGCGTACCTCCGCATCGAATATCTCTGCTCCCCCGCCAGGGATAGAGTCTAACCCAGCCGCCCGTAAGCGCGCAAGCCCATCAGGGAGCGATACGCCAGAGTGTTGGAAAATCGCCCACAACTCGACCGCGGAGAAAGCCTTGATGTGAAGACGCGGCGCAGCGCGACGGACGGTGCGTATGAGATCCTCGAGGTCCTCTAGACGCCAAGAAGGCAGGACGCCGCCGGTGATGTGCACCTCGGTGTTTCCGGCAGCTTGCTGTGCCTCGACGCGATGGGCAATTTCGTCTAAAGAGAGCAACCACGCTTGGGGCGTCCCCGCTTCTTGCCGGAAAGAACAGAACTTACAACGAAAGAGGCAGATGTTGGTCGGCTCGACGTGTGCGTTACGGTTGTAATAGGTCGCAAGCCCGTGGTGCTGAAGACGGGCGTAGGTCGCGGCTAGGGCAAGGAGTGGCAGCTCCGCTTCCTCAAATAGAGCAATGCCGTCTTGCCGACGGAGACGCTGGGAGGATAAAAAAAGCCCCAAGGCAGTGCGTACTGCCTCGGAGCTTTGCGTAAGATAGTGGTCAATGAGCGCGCGCTTGCAAGAGAGCGCCTCGTTTAACGGAGTACGTTGCACGGGCGTGGGTGTTTAGAAGCTCTCGTAGTCAGCGTCGCTGACGTTGTCCATCGACATGTCTAGTTGGACGCCCGCCTTCTTACCTGGCGTCGCGGGTGCTGCAGACGCAGAGGCTGGCTTCGGTGTAGGCTTGGGCGTTGGCTTAGGGGCTGGCTTTTGACTCGGCGCTGTGGGTGTAAACGGTTGGGGTTCGGCCGCCGGTGTTGGGGAGATAGGAAAAGGTTTTACGACGGGCTTCTCTGCAGGTTTGACTGGCGAAGTAGGTTTGGGTGCTGTAGTGCTGGGTGTCGCAGTTTTTGCGGGTGCAGACGCTGTAGAAAGAGGCTTCGGCGTGGGCTTCGAGGGCGTCGTACTAGCGACCACCGGCTTCGGTTTGGCGACCGTAGCGGTAACGACCGGCTTGGGCGCTGGCGTTACGTGTGTGTCGGGCGCACTCGCGTGCACGATAGTGTGTTGTGTGCGCGCGTCGAGCTTGAAGTAAGCTACGGCATCGCGTACGCCTGTCGCGAGGTCGGCAAGACGCGAAGCGTTGGTCGCGAGACGGTCGCTCGAGACCGCATTTTCCTGCGAAACGTCGCTAAGCAACTGGATAGACTGGTTGACCTGATCGGCACCATTGCGCTGCTCAGCGCTAGCCACGGAGACTTCGTTGGAGAGCTGTACGCTCCGATCCACTTGAGGACGTATTTCGTCGAGCGCCTTGTTGACCTCTTCGGAGGCTTGCACGGCACTGGTCACGAGCGACACGACCTCGTTGGCTGCTGCGCCGCTTCGTTCGGCAAGCTTACGGACTTCGGATGCCACGACAGCAAAGCCGCGCCCGTGCTCGCCAGCGCGTGCTGCCTCCACGGCTGCATTGAGGGCGAGGATGTTGGTCTGACTGGCGATTTCGGTCACGACGCCAATCTTTCGTTCGATTTCTAGGACTGCGTCGCGGCTCTCGTTGCCGTGTAGGAGGACAGACTGTAGCACCTCGGCGACGCGTCGCGAGACGGTCTCAGACTGCTTGGCGTTCTCGGCGTTTTGGTCGATATTGGCGGTCATTTCCTCCATGGCACTAGAGACCTCTTGGGAGGAGGAGGCTTGTGTATTAGCACCTTGGGCAATGGAGCGTGCGGCGGTATCCATATCTTGGCTTGCAGCGAGGACGCCGTCGACGCTATCGCTCATGACCCCGACGAGCTCGGCAAGCTTAGCACGTAGGCTCACGATGGCGTTCATAATCTCACCGGCTTCGTCCTTTCGGGCGAGGTGCTTGGCAGAGAAGAGGGTGCGGTTGGTCAGGTCGCCATCGCGGAGGGCGTTGAGCACATTGGTAACGGTGAGGAACATCCCTCCGGCCTCGCGCCCAATATAGATAGCAAGAAGGTAAATCAAGACGAAGAGCATGAGGTTGATGATCATCACGAAGAGCACTGCCGTACGCGTGTAATCACTGATGTCGTCTTGTAGGAGTTGTTGCGATTGGGTGAAGAAGTCGCGGAACTCCCAGTGCAGTTGCCCCATATTGGATCGGATAGCGACAAGCTTATCGGCTAGGCTCTTGAGCGTCTGTGCTTCTTTCTCCCACCCCCGTGTGATGGTCACCAACTTAGGGTCAGCTCCGTGTGCTTCGAGCCGTTGCGCCCCATCGGCAAAAATAGCAGCAGCCTGTTGGAAAGCTGCTGGGTCGGTCGTTACTTGGAAGCGCATGATCTCGTGCAGGGCAGTGCTCAGCTTGTTTATTGTCACAGTTTCGGCTGCTGCAACGAAGAGCGCGCGTGTATCGTCGTTGGAGACTCCCTCCACGATGTTTTGGCACTGAGCAAAGATATCTTTGGAGCACTCCATTTCTTGGAGCAGGAGCGTTTTCATCACTTGCAGGCGTTGGGAGGTTTCTGCCGCAAGATCGATCGAGCGTCCTTGCACGCCGAGCGAGACCCCTTGGAGGGGCACAATATACTCTTGTTGTATGGTTGCGAAATGTTGGTTGAAATCGCTAATAAACTTAGCGTCATGGGTTTGGTAATAGTGCCCAACGCAGAGCTCGGCGTCAGAGAGCTTGTCGCTAATCTGGTGCATTGCGCGGTAGATGGGGAAGCGCTCCATGAAGTAGTTAAGCGCAAAGAGGGCGCGCACGACGACGATGATAAAGAGAATAGCCTCTAGTGAGGTGCCAAGGAGCAAACGGTGGCGGAGCTTGATATCAGTGAATCTCATATGGATGTAGTTATTTGTCGCTCAGATGGTGTGCTCGAAATGGAGGTAGCGAGGGGGAGGCACTCGTACACATATAACCGAAAAGCGCAGGATTTGTTACCGAATCTGTGATGGGTAGACCCCCTCCCTAACGAGGTCTCGCAGCTGTTGTTGCACGATGGGTTTGTCGGCTGGGTAGGTAACACCACACCACTGTGCTGAGGTGGTAAGCACCTTACAGCGTGCACCTCGCGCTAAAGCGTGCTGTACGGCGGCGGGGAGGTAGACTTCTGAAGGCGCGTGGGGTGCGTGTGTCGATTGTTGGGAGAAGAAGTGCTCTATTTCGGCGTTTATATCACCCATAAACTGCGGTGCAAAACCCCAGCAGTTCATTGATACGATAGTGTCTTCTGAGAGGGTGATTTCGTGCCCTAACGCATTTTTCCCTACAATCACATTTCCTTGTCGATGGATGTCGGTGTGTTCCTCGATGTGGAGTAGGCGACCATTTTCGACGGTGCAAACGCCGCGGGAGACGCTACCGGCCTCAGATAGGGTGTGAGCTAGTGCGTACCCCACCATACACATAGGGGTTGTTTCGTCTAACTGGGGTAGCATTGCTGCGAGGGCTGCGAAGGCTGCGCGCCCATAGAAGTCGTCGGCATTGATCACGGCAAAGGGCATCGCTATCTGCTCTTTAGCACACCAGAGGGCGTGCGCCGTTCCCCAAGGCTTAGTGCGTTCGGCGGGGGGCGTAAACCCAGCTGGCACGGTCTCTAGCTCTTGCATAGCAAGGTGAAAGGGGGTCGTATCTTGGAACGAGGCGAGGACGAGGTCTTCGAAGTCGGCTTTGATAGCTTTGCGTACGACGAAGAGGACGCTCGTAAAACCGGCATGTAAGGCGTCGTAGACAGAGTATTTGAGTAGGGTTTCGCCGGAGGGACCGAGCCCTTCCATCTGTTTAAGTCCCCCGTAGCGGCTTCCCATTCCTGCCGCCAAGACTACTAATTGCAAGCCGTTCATCGTGCCTGTAAATTCACTTTACCTGATTGTAAAGGTAGTCTTTTTGGTTAAAAAGAACGTATCTAAAGGTCCGTTGTCTTCGGACGGAGAACTGGCAAGATTTTTGCAGGTAGAGACGAGCGATGTCTCCTAATAGCGCCCTATCGGAGTCGGAAAACGACGTTACTTTTTGAACTTACCCTAGAGGTAACGTCATTGTGTTTTTGTTCTTGTGTTCCGCGCTCCGTTGCGAGTCTATAGTCATCTTCCATTACTTGTTTTCTCTGTAATGTGTTAACACAGGTGGATAGCACTGATTTTAGTGGTTTACTTAACCTCGATATTAAGAATCAGAGTCTTGAGCCCCTTCTACTTTCGGGTACTCTACATTCACCAGATAGAGCCCATGGGGGGGAGCGCTTGCGCCAGCCACACCTCGATTACGCGCCTCGATGATTTTCTGGAACTGGTTGAGAGAGAGACGTCCACGCCCGAGATCGAGGAGTGTCCCCACAATCGCACGCACCATATTACGAAGAAAGCGATCTGCGGCTACGCGATAGACCCACAAATTGCCCTTCACCTCCCACGTAGACTCAAAAAGATGGCAAATGGTCGTATGGGCGTCTGTCCCTGTCTTGCAAAACGAGGCAAAGTCGTCATAGCGGGTGAGCAAAGAAGCGCCTTGTTGCAAGAGCGGCAGATCGAGCGGCGCAGTGTAGAGGTAGGCTTCGTCTGCCAGAAAAGGGTCTTTGGCACGGAGGAGGAGGTACTCATACGTGCGTCGCGTCGCGTCAAAACGCGCATGAAAGGTTGGGGACACCTCCGCTATTTCCAAAAGCACAATGTCTCGCGGCAGAAGCCCATTGAGTACATACAAGAGTCGTTCTGTGGGCATAGGAAGCGCTGTCGCATCAAAGTGAGCAACATAAAAACGGGCGTGAACGCCCGTGTCGGTGCGTCCCGCCCCAATCAATTCAATTTCCTGTTGAAAGAGCTGTGAAAGTGCTCGCTCTATCACCTCCTGTACCGTAACCGCATTCGGCTGACGTTGCCAACCGTGATAAGCCCCACCGTGGTAGGCTAAGTGGATACGGAAGCGCATCGCGTCACGCCTTGTCGTCGTTGGAGGGCTTATGAGGTATGGAAGCGCCACAGCCTCCGCAACCACAGCCGCAGCCCGAGCTTCCTTTGGAGCGCACAGCCTTCACCACAGCGCGTATCACAAAGAAGAGGACGAGCAACCCGACGATAATGACAATGATGTTTTGCATCTTAGAGTAAGCTACCGATTTGGTATACCAAAAGCGATGCCACGTAGGCGATGGCGGTGGAATAAAATGCAGCAAAGAGTGCCCATTTCCACGAGCCCGACTCTCGCCTTATGGCAGAGATTACCGCAATACAAGGCACATAAAGCACCACAAAGACAAGCAGAGCGAGCGAGGCAAGCGGCGTAAATAGAGGCTCGCCCTGTTTCGGTCCGGCATCCCAAGTGACCGTAGGGAGTTTTTCGCGCAAGGCGGGGCTATTTTCGTCGTTATCTGGCCCTAGCTGTAAAAGTACGCCCAAGGTGCTAACGACGACCTCTTTGGCAGCGATTCCCGAGAGGAGACCGACACCAATACGCCAATCAAAGCCTAAAGGGCGGATGGCGGGTTCAATCGCCGTTCCAAGACGCCCAAGGAAGGATTCTCTCTGACGGACACTCTCCCACTCCCATTCGATGTGCGAAACGGCACTATCGCGTAGCGCAGCAACCTTTTCGAGTCTATCAGGGGTATCCTCTTCGGCAACGGCATATTGCTGCTCGGCTTCCTGAATACGTTGTTCGTAGACATGGTCTTGCGACGAAGAGCGCGGAAAATAGCCCAAGAACCAAATGAGCAAGGCGGCGACAAGGATCACGCTCCCCATCTTCTGCAGATATTGCACCCCTTTATCCCACATGTGGTGAAGGGAGCTCCGTAGCGTAGGGATGCGGTACGGGGGGAGCTCAATCACAAAAGGACTCTCATTCCCCTTGAGCAAGGATCGGCGGAAGACGAATGCCATGAGTAGCGCCACAAGCACCCCAAACATATAGATAGCGAAAAGCGCAGTCCCCGCATACATTGGGAACACCAAATTGACAAAGAGGATATAGACTTGCAGGCGAGCACTGCAAGACATAAAAGGGTTTACCAACATCGTTGTGAGACGAACCTTTCTGTCCTCTATTGTACGGGTCGCCATAATAGCCGGTACGTTACACCCGAAGCCCATCACAAGCGGGATGAAAGAGCGCCCATGCAAACCGAAAGAGCGCATCGTGCGGTCTATCAAAAAGCCCGCACGCGCCATATAGCCCGTATCTTCTAGTATGGAGATAAAGAGGAAGAGGATGAGGATCTGTGGTAAAAAGACAATGACACTCCCAACGCCGTTAATGATCCCATCGGTAATGAGATCTCGCAACGAACCTTCTGGCATCAAGGTCTTAACTCCCTCGCCGAGAGCTGCAACGCCCGCTTCTATCCAATCCATAGGATATTGACCTATGGTAAACGTAGCCCAGAACATAAACCACAACAGGAATAGGAAGATCGGCAAACCCCAGATGCGATGGGTCAAGACGGCGTCAATCCGTTGTTTCAAGGTCTGTTTCTCTTGTGCTGGGGCAGGGAGATAGGTTTGCTTAGTTAGCTTAGCAAGAAACGCATAGCGGACGTCGGTGCAATACGTTTCAGAGTCCTTGCCAGTGCGTGCTTTGAGGGTTGCCGTCGCCTGCTGCAAGACCTTCTCCAAAGCGTCCCCCTCCGGTTGTTTCCGAGCGAGGCTCATCAGCTCAGGGTCGCCCTCGATAAGCTTAAGGAGCTCATAATCTGAAAGACGTCTCCCGAAGACCCGCGTTGCGGCGTCACGCACCGGTTCACAGACCTGCACGAGCAAGTCATCATACTTTTGAAAGGGCGTCGCCCCCTTATCCTCCTTCAAGCTCGAAGCTGCTACAGCCGCCTCGAGCATCTGCCCAATCCCCTTCCCTGTCCGCCCATTAGTCGGTACACAAGCGACACCTAACAATTCGGCAAGCTTAAGACGATTGAGATAATCGCCGCGACCTGTCAACTCATCCCACATATTGAGCGCTACGACACAACGCGCCCCCATTTCTCTGAGCTGTAGCGTGAGGTATAGGTTGCGCTCCAAATTCGTCGAATCGACCACGTTAACAATCACATCAGGCTTCGACGACAAGATGTACTCCCTAACATAGCGTTCTTCTGGCGAATAAGCTGTGAGGCTATACGTACCGGGTAAGTCGACAATGCGAATCTGAAACCCCGCATAGTCTAGGTGTCCTTCACGCGCATCAACCGTCACGCCGCTATAATTTCCCGTTTTTTCGTGTGCGCCAGAGGCAAAGTTAAAAAGGGACGTCTTCCCACAATTGGGGTTTCCCACAAGCGCGATGGTTAAAACGTGCCCCGCCTCACTTTTAGCGGATTTTTCTTTATGCCAATCCTGCGCTTGTTCCACCTCTCGCTGGGTGGAAGATAGATTTGTTACCTGTTCCGCCTTGTTGTCATCAACGAGCTCTATATCTACGAGTTGCGCTTCTGCTACTCGTAAGGCGACGTCATACCCCATAATCCGATATCGCGTGGGGTCACCCAAAGGAGCTTTGCTTATCATCTCCACGAGTTGACCCTGTACAAACCCCATCTCAAGGATGCGTTTACGAAAAGCACCACTCCCCCCAACGCGTATAATACGCGCTTTCTGTAAACGTGAAAGTTCGCTCAACTTCATTGTTCTCAATTGCAAAGACTCGCCACAAATCCACTCACTACACACGAAGAACTACGCCTCGCAAAGTTAGGTATAAATCTCTTTAAGTAGAACTATTAAAAACACCCAATTCCACCATCCCTTT
>CALHZE010000323.1 GCA_938040915.1 uncultured Bacteroidia bacterium
CGACGCTACGCACTATACCTTCACCATGCCCGCGCATGCGGTAACCGTGAAAGCGGAGTTTGCCAAGGATGAGAAGCCTACGCCGCCGACGCCAGATCAGCCTCAACGACCCGCTGCGGTAGAGGATACTCAGTTGTCTGCCGTTACGGTAGCGCCTAACCCCTTCGCTACCCATTTACGGATTGTAAATCCGGAGGGAGAGGCAGTGCGTTACGAGCTGCTTACACTCACGGGCTGTGTGGTGCATTCTGGACGCTTGGGTGGATATGAGGTTTGGGTGGATACAGAGACACTCCCCTCAGGTATCTATTTTGTGCGCTTCTACGGGGTAAATTCTGCGCAAAAGAGCGTAAGGGTGTTACGATACTAGTCTTGATGTTTAGCAAACAAAAAAGCCACTCCTCGAAAGAGAGTGGCTTTTTTGTTGTCACACCGAAAGGTTATTCTTCCGGAGCTGTTGGGGGATGGGGGTGTTTGGGTAATTGCTTTACCATTTTATCGAAGTCGCTCTCAAGTTGTGCCATTTCTCTTTGCCGGTAGATGTGAAACTCTCGTTCTGCTTTTTCGATGGCTTCTTGGTGCGATATGTTCCCCTTTCCCTCCAGTAGGTTACGTTGTAGGGCTATGATTTGATTGTCGAGAGCCGCTATCCAGTCCGCCATGCGCATGGGGCGTTCTTCGAGAGCTTGGAATTCTGCAAAGTCTAGGAATTGGGAGACGAGGAGGTTGAGCCGTTGTAATTCCCGCTCCGTGAGGTAGTTCTTGGCTATCTTCACATCGTCTTTGGTGACGTAGTTGCCCCTGAAGTTAGTCATCCCCACGAATGGCTTTTCACTGTCTACGCGCTCATAGATAAGCTCCGCTGCCGTGTGTTCGTGTACGGCATAGTGTAGCTTGTTTTGCACGGTGGCAAAGAATTGACGCGTGAGGTCCGTGCGCGGATCGTAGTCCACCGATGTGGCGTAGATGTCGGTCACCTGTTGGTAAAAGTTGCGTTCCGAAGCGCGAATGTCTCTGATGCGCTGCAGTAGCTCTCGGAAGTAGCGGTTACCCCCTTGCTTGAGTCGCTCGTCATCCATCGCAAAGCCCTTTTGGATATACTCGTGTAGTCGCTCGGTAGCCCAACGGCGGAAACGGGTCGCAACCTGCGATTGTACCCGATAGCCTAGGGCGATAATCATATCAAGGCTGTAGTGATCAATGTTGCGCTGTACGTTGCGGTTGCCCTCCCGTCGAACTAATAAGAATTTCTTATAAGTTCGATTTTGCTCCAATTCGCCATCCTTATAGATGTTCGAGATATGCATGGAGATATTCTCTTGCGTGGTATCGTAAATCTCTGCCAATTGTACTTGCGTGAGCCATACATCCTCGTCAGCAAAGCGTACGTTGACTTTTACGAGTCCGTTGTCGTCTTGGTAGATGACTAGGTGGTTCTGCTTATCCATTGGGGTTTCTTCCTTTGGGGGCTATGCGTTTTCTTTGGCTACGAATTTAGAACTTATAGCGGACAAAACGGAGCTTTAACTCCACCGAAAAGGGGCTCTTGTGCGAAGGGTGGGAAACACTGTGCGCTATGTAATCACCTTGGGGGAGTAGCGCTCCTGCACCAAGTCTCCAAGGGGTGAGTTTTTGTAGAATCAAAAAATATAACGACATTTGACTACAAAATCACAGCGCCACGGGGTCGTGTCGCGAGGTAAATTATCGTAGTAATGAAGAAGCACAATTTTAATGCAGGGCCTTGTATCTTGCCCGAAGTGGCTGTAAAGAACACAGCAAATGCGGTGTTGGATCTCGACGGTATCGGTCTTTCCCTCATTAGCATCTCGCACCGCTCAAAGGAGTTCCAAGCCATCATCGACGAAACCGAAGCGCTCTGGCACGAACTTCTCAACATCCCAGCTGGCTACAAGGTGCTCTTCCTAGGGGGCGGCGCTAGCATGCAGTTCTGCATGGTGCCCTACAACTTCCTCAACAAGAAGGCAGCTTACGTAGAAACGGGTGTGTGGGCAAAGAAGGCGGCTAAAGAAGCAAAGCTTTTCGGTGAGGTGATGACCATCGCTTCCTCGGCTGACAAGAACTATACCTACGTCCCCAAGGGATACCAAATCCCCACCGACGCAGACTACCTCCACATCACCACCAACAACACCATTTACGGTACGGAGCTCCGCGAGGATATCAACTCGCCCATCCCCCTCATTGCAGACATGTCGTCTGACATTATGAGCCGCCCCGTAGACGTGAGCAAGTATGCGCTCATCTATGGTGGTGCGCAGAAGAACGTAGGGCCTGCCGGCGTTACCTTCGTGATTGTAAAGGAAGAGTTCCTCAACAAGGTGACGCGCCAGATCCCCGCCATGTTGCAGTACAAGACCCACGTAGAAAAGGGCTCTATGTACAACACACCTCCTTGCTTCGCTATCTATACCATGCGCGAAACCCTCAAGTGGGTGAAGGCAGAAGGCGGTGTGAAGGAAATGCAGCGTCGTGCAGAGGAGCGCGCTAAGCTCATCTACGACGAAATCGACCGTAACAAGATGTTCGTCGGAACCGCTGAGAAGGATTCGCGCTCGCTCATGAACATCTGCTTCGTGATGAACGAACAGTACAAGGATAAGGAAGAAGCCTTCCTCGAGTTCGCTAAGAAGCAGGGTATGGTCGGCGTAAAGGGACACCGCGACGTAGGCGGCTTCCGCGCTAGTACCTACAACGCTCTCCCGCTCGAAAGTGCGAAGGCGCTCGTAGCCTGCATGCAGGAGTTTGAAAAGCAGAACGCTTAATGTGCTCCCACTAACGTGGCTTAACTTCTTGGGTCAGGTGGACGCTCGTCGTGGCGGGTGGGTCGCCTGACCCTTTTTCTTTTATCAATTTAACCATTAGGAGGTTTTCAAGATGGCAAAAGTGTTAATTGCGACCGACAAGCCCTTTGCGAAGGTGGCGGTCGACGGTATCCGTAAAATCGTAGAAGGCGCGGGTTTCGAGCTCGCATTGTGTGAAAAATATACCTCGGAAGCAGAGCTCCTAGCAGCCGTTGCGGACGTAGACGCGCTTATCGTGCGTAGCGACAAAGTGACCCAAGCGGTGGTAGATGCTGCCAAGAACCTTAAGATTGTGGTACGTGCGGGCGCAGGGTATGACAACCTCGACCTCGAAGCGTGCACCAAGCGCGGCATCGTCGCAATGAATACCCCAGGGCAGAACTCCAATGCTGTGGCAGAACTGGCTTTTGGCTTGATGCTCTACATGATTCGTAACCGTTGGAACGGTGCTTCGGGGTCCGAACTCCGCGGCAAGAAGCTCGGTATCCAAGCGTATGGGCACATCGGGCGTATCATGGCTGAAATCGGTAAGGGCTTTGGCATGGATATCTACGGCTATACCCGCTCCGACGAAAACAAGAAGCAGATGGCGGCCGATGGCGTGAAGCTCGTGGCAAGTGTAGAGGAGCTCTACTCGACCTGCAACTTCGTTTCGACACACGTGCCCGCAAAGGACAACACCAAGAAGTCTCTCAACTACGAGCTTCTCTCCAAGATGCCTAAGGGCGGCATCCTAGTGAACACGGCGCGTAAGGAGATTATCGACGAAGACGGCTTGCTCCGCCTCTTGGCTGAGCGCGAAGACTTCCGTTACATCTCTGACATCGAGCCCGATAAGAAGGACGAGTTCCTCAAGTTCGGCGACCGCGTCCTCTTCACCGCAAAGAAGATGGGGGCTCAGACCGCCGAAGCCAACATTAACGCTGGGATCGCAGCCGCAGAGCAGATCGTTCGTTTCATTAAGAACGGCGACCGTACCTTCCAAGTCAACAAGTAAACGCCACCCACGAAATGGTAAAGATTAAGCCCTTTAAGGGCATCCGTCCGCCCAAGGAATTGGCTAAAGAGGTCGCTTCGCGCCCCTACGACGTGTTGAACTCGGAGGAGGCTAAGGCAGAGGCGGGAGAAAAGTCGCTCCTGCATATCATAAAGCCCGAAATAGACTTCACTCCTATCATTGACGAGCACTCGCAGCAAGCCTACGAGAAAGCGGTTGAAAACTTCAAAAAGTGGCAAGCAAACGGCTGGTTGAAAAAAGACCCCGAAGAGCATTACTACATCTATGCGCAAACCATGGATGGGCGTACGCAGTACGGGCTCGTCGCTTGCTGCCACTTCGAAGACTACGTTTCGGGCAAGATTAAGAAGCACGAGCTCACGCGCACCGAGAAGGAGCAGGATCGTATGATTCACGTCCGCAACCAGAATGCGAACATCGAACCCGTATTCTTCGCTTACCCTGCGGTGGCGGAAATCGACCAGATTGTCAAGGACATTGTGACCAAGCAAGCGCCCGAGTATGACTTCGTTGCTGAGGACGGCTTTGGGCATACCTTCTGGGTAATCAATTGTCCGGAAACGAACAAGCGTATTACCGAGCTCTTTGCCAAGATCCCCGCCCTCTACGTCGCTGATGGACACCACCGTACGGCGGCTGCCGCCCTCGTCGGGCAAGAGAAGAAGCAGCAGAACCCCCACCACACGGGCAATGAGGAGTATAACTACTTCCTTGCTGTAATCTTCCCCGACGAGCAGCTCAAGATCATTGACTACAACCGCGTTGTGAAGGACTTGAATGGGCTCTCTTCGGCAGACTTGTTAAAGAAGCTCGAAGAGGCATTCGTGGTAGAGAAAAAGGGGGCAGAGATCTACACCCCGTCGCAGCTTCACAACTTCAGTATGTACCTTGACGGGGCGTGGTATTCGCTTACGGCGAAGCCCGGTACTTACAACGATGCTGACCCGATTGGGGTGTTAGACGTTACCATCCTATCAAACTTGGTGCTGGACAAGATCCTCGATATCAAGGATCTTCGTACCTCCAAGCGTATTGACTTCGTGGGTGGTATTCGTGGACTGGGCGAGCTCAAGCGTCGCGTCGACAGTGGCGAGATGAAGGTGGCTTTTGCCCTTTATCCTGTTTCGATGAAGCAGCTCATTGACATTGCAGACACGGGCAACATCATGCCGCCCAAGACGACATGGTTTGAACCCAAGCTCCGCAGTGGGTTGGTGATTCACAGCCTAGAGGACTAGGCGGCGTGTAAGGGGAAGCCCTTACATAGCCTGATGGGTAATGAAAAAGGCGCAGGGGATTCGTTCCCTTGCGCCTTTTTCTTTGGGTTAAGGTGTGCGGCTTAGCGCACCTATTTCTGCCGTATAAACACCTGCACCGGTACGCCCTCAAAATCAAAGAACTCACGGAGCTTATTCTCTAGGAAACGCTTGTAGGGCGCACGTATATACTGCGGTAGGTTCGCAAAGAAAGCAAAGGAGGGTGAAGGCGTCGGCAATTGCGTTACATACTTGATCTTTACATACTTACCCTTATACGCCGGCGGAGGCGTATGCTCAATGACCTCGAGCAGCTTCTCGTTCAACTGGCTCGTCGGGATGCGCTTACGACGGTTCTCATACACGTGCATCGCCCCCTCGAGTGTCTTCAATATACGTTGCTTGGTCACCGCCGACGTGAAGAAGATCGGCACGTCGTTAAAGGGCGCTATGGTGTCGCGTATCTGCTTCGCAAAGAGCTCCGTCGTATGGGTGTCTTTCTCCACCAAGTCCCACTTGTTCACCACGATGACCACCCCCTTCTTGTTCTTGACGATGGTGTCTAAGATGGTCTGATCCTGACCCTCAAAACCACGCGTAGCATCAATCACCAACAAACAAACATCAGACTCCTCTATCGCGCGGATGGCACGGATGACCGAGTAGTACTCTAGGTCTTCGTCCACTTTGCCGCGCTTGCGTAGTCCCGCCGTATCAACCAGCAAGAAATCGAGACCAAACTGATTAAAGTGTGTGTCGATCGAGTCGCGCGTCGTCCCCGCTATCGGGGTCACTATGTTGCGCTCTTCGCCTACTAACGCATTGACGATAGACGACTTCCCTACGTTCGGACGCCCCACGATGGTAAACTTGGGGAGTCCCTCGCGACCCACATCCTCCCGATCGGGGAGCATCGCGACTATCGCGTCAAGCAACTCCCCCGTACCACTCCCGTTAATCGCCGAGATCTGGTAAGGGTCACCCAACCCCAACTTGTAAAACTCATAAGCGTCTGCTACCCGCAAGTGATTGTCTACCTTGTTTACCACCAGCAACGTCGGCTTGCGCGACTGACGCAACAACTGCGCCACGCCTAAGTCTAGGTCGGTGATCCCCGTGATCACGTCGACTACAAAGACGAGCAGATCTGCCTCCGCTATCGCTATTTCCGCCTGACGACGAATCTGCGCCTCGAAAATGTCATCCGAACCGTGCACATACCCCCCCGTGTCAATGACCGAAAACTCCCGACCATTCCACTCTGACTTGCCATAAATCCGATCCCGCGTCACGCCTGCCTGTTCGTCCACAATGGCGGCCCGCGCACCCACTAACCGATTAAAAAACGTCGACTTACCCACATTCGGGCGTCCCACGATGGCCACTATTCCTCCTGACATCGTCTGCTCCTCTTCCTTTCAATACCCCTCAAAAAAAAACTACTCTATATAACCAAACTCACGCAGCGCCTCAGCATCATCCCGCCAGTCGGCATTCACCTGTACATAAAGCCGCAAGTAGACCCGCTTGGCTAAAAAACGCTCAATATCGTGCCGCGCCGCACTCCCGATCCGCTTCAACATTGTGCCACCACGACCGATCAATATCCCCTTCTGAGACTCCCGCGCCACATAAATCACCGCCTCTATCTTGTCTAACGCCTCGCCTTCGTGATATGACCTCACCGATACCTCCACTGAGTAAGGCACCTCCTCCTCACAAAACTG
>CALHZE010000324.1 GCA_938040915.1 uncultured Bacteroidia bacterium
ACGCGGCGAGCGTCGCTAAGGGCGCGCAGCTCATGCGAGTGACAAGCGAATAAGCTCTAATTCAGAACGGTGGCACGTGAGGTAGCGAGTTGTGGGCGGACACTACGTGCCCGTGGCAAAAATGGCTATCTTTGCACAAAGCAAATTTGGTGTAAACAATGGACTATAACCAGTTGGACACGACCCAACAACGACCCGCAATGACCCCTCTCGCTGGTCAGTGGGGGCTCTACCTCGGGCTCTTTCTGAGCTTTACGCTTGTGTTACAAATCTATCTGTCAGACTTCGTCTCGCGCCTGAGCGGGCTCTTCTCTCTCGTGGAGTTTGGGATGACCGTCTTCCTCCTTTACCTCGGGGCAAAGACCTATCGCGACACCCTCCCCGATGCGCCACTGCGTTACGGTCAGGCATTTCAATTTGGCGCACTCCAAGGACTGTTTGCGACCATCTTGGTGACCGTGCCCTTTGTCATCACCCTCTACGTTTTGAAGCCGTCATACCCCCAAGAGCTACAGCAAAAGGTCATCGCGATGTATGAAGAGATGGGGATGAACGAGGAGATGATCGAGCAAAGCATGAAGTATGTTAAGCTCTTTTACACGAAAGGGTTCTTGCTTGTCTCATCAATTGGCGGCACTTTTTTGAAGACACTCATCGCGATGCTCATCGCCGCTGCGTTTGCACAGCGGAAGCCACGCTAAGGTTTAGCGCACCTCTCGCGTTGCGGCTACGCCGCCATTCGCCCCACAACCTTTTTTAACCCCAAAGAGAGGAGACTCGGCATGGAAAACCCTGTTTGCGCTGGCGTAGAGGCGCCAGATGTTTCAATCATTGTGCCACTTTACAACGAGGCGGAGTCGTTGCCTGAGCTTATCGCGTGGATAGACCGCGTGGTGGCGGGCGAGGGGTGGCGCGCCGAGTTGCTGTTGATTGACGACGGGAGTCGCGACGCGTCGTGGTCGGTGATCAGGGTGCAAGCGCCGGCACACCTGCATGTACGCGCCTTTCGTTTTCAACGCAATTATGGCAAGTCAGCGGCGCTCTCGGTGGGCTTTTTTCACGCACGCGGGCAGGTGGTATTCACTATGGATGCCGACTTACAAGACTCGCCCGACGAGCTCCCTGCTCTTTGGCAAATGATTGTGGACGAGGGCTATGACCTCGTTTCAGGGTGGAAAAAGAAGCGTCACGACCCCGTGCTCTCGAAGAACATCCCAAGCAAGTTTTTTAACGCCACGGCGCGGTGTGTAACGGGTGTCAAGTTGCACGATTTCAACTGTGGGATCAAGGCTTACCGCCTGCCGGTGGTCAAGAGTGTGGAGCTATATGGCGACATGCACCGCTACATTCCCGCACTGGCGTATAACGCTGGTTTTCGGCGCATTGGGGAAAAAGTGGTAACGCACTACGAACGGAAGTATGGGACGACGAAGTTCGGTTACTCGCGCTTTGTGAACGGAGCGCTTGACCTGTTGACGCTCTCTTTTATTTCGAAATTTGGGAAGCGCCCGATGCACCTATTTGGCATCTTGGGGACGTTGACCTTTTTGGGAGGTGGGGTGATTGTTGTGGTCTTGATTGTGCAGAAGATCCTTGCGCTGGCGTACCACACGGGGTATCGGCAGATCGTCGAGCAACCGCTCTTTTACATAGCGCTGGCGATGGTGTTGCTGGGGGCACAGCTTTTTTTGGCGGGGTTTATTGGTGAACTGATCGTTCGCGCAACGCCCTATCGTGCCAACCGTTATAACATAGCTGAAACCTTGGATAGGAATGTATAAGCAGTTGATACGTCCGCTCCTTTTCCGTTGTGACCCAGAGCGCATTCACGAGTTTACCCTACGGATGTTGTCGTGGGGCGTCAATTGGCGACTCAACCGCGCGATGGTGCGTGGGCTTTTTCACTCGAAAAAGGACGAGATGCCGACGGAGCTCTTGGGGTGTACGTTCCGAGGACGCGTGGGGATGGCGGCGGGGTTTGACAAGCATGCGCTGTTGTGTGACCGTCTCGCGGCGCTTGGTTTTGCATTCATGGAGATGGGGACGGTTACGCCAGAGCCACAGGCGGGGAATCCGAAGCCGCGGTTGTTTCGCCTGCCAGCCGATCGGGCAGTTATCAACCGGATGGGGTTCAACAGCAAGGGATTAGAGCATGCGACACGCGCCATGCGGCGGAAGGGGCTCGCGCAACATAGAGCCATCCCCGTGGTGGGGAATATTGGTAAAAACTCCGCCACACCCAATGAGGAGGCTTACCGCGATTATGTAGCGGGGATGCGGGGGTTGTATCCTTACGTAGACTTTTTTGTGGTCAACGTGAGTTGCCCGAATGTCAAGGACTTACGCGCCTTGCAGGAGGAGAAGACGCTAGCGCCCATCATTGAGGCGTTGGTCGCGGAACGGGCACAACATACGGCACGAAAACCGATACTGCTCAAGCTCGGACCGGAGGCAACAGCAGAGGAGCTTCGTTATACCGTTAAAACGGCTCTAGAAAGCGGAATAGACGGATTTGTAGTAAGTAACACTACCACGCAACGAACCGGATTAAATACCCCGTCAGAAAGACTAGAAACGATAGGTAAAGGAGGGCTTAGCGGGCGACCGTTACATAACGCTGCGTTGCGCACCGTCGGGCTCGTCAGAGAGGCAGCGGGGCGAGGCGTCCCGATTATCGGCGTGGGGGGTATATTCTCACCTCAGGACGCATTGGAGATGCTACGGGCGGGCGCTTCGCTAGTAGAGGTCTATACGGGGATGATATATGAGGGTCCGAGCCTTGTACGCCACATCAATCGTTACTTAAAACAACACCAAGAGGAGATACCGGAATGGTAGAGGTAGATTGTCGGGGGATGGTTTGCCCCCAGCCCATCATTGCCACACGTAAGGCGATGCGTGAAGAGAAGGAGGGTACGGAGATACGGGTCGTGGTTGATAACCACACCTCATATCAGAATGTGCAAACGCTGCTCACGGGCTTTGGCTGTAAGGTGGAGACACAGGAGGGAGAGGGGCTGTTTCAAGTCACCTTTCGTAACCCACGCTTAGCGTCAGAGCTGCTTGCGCCGAGCCAAGACCCGACGGCTTGTCCGACGGAGACGGTGGGGGCTACGCTGTTGTGTGCGACAAATGTGTTGGGAGTAGGCGACGATACGCTAGGGACGATCCTAATGAAAGGGTTTCTGAGTACGCTACTCGAATGGACGCCCGCCCCCGAAGCGATTCTTTTTCTCAACAGTGGGGTAAAGCTCTGCCTAGCAGATTCGGGCGCGCTAGAGACCCTCAAAGCGCTAGAGGCAAAGGGGACAGCGCTCATTATCTGTGGCACGTGTGTAGACTACTACAAGGTGCGCGAAGCGGTGGCTGTGGGAACAATTGGCAATATGCAAACGATATCCGAACGCCTCGCAAGAGCAACAAAAGTTGTGCGGCTATAAGACCGCAGAAACGCCGGTAAGAGCAGCGATAACGAAACAGGCAAACACCAAGGCGAAGGCGTTACACACGTTCAAGAAATAAAGGCGGGGAGCAATAGCTTAAGCTATTGCTCCGCCTTTATTATGCCCCGCCGGTTTCTAGCGAGGATGCCGCGTAGCTTTCCCTCTTTCTACCACCCAGCGTTCTGACGAATAGAGGGGTTGCAGATGATGTCGTGATGTGGAATAGGCCACACGAACTTAGGGTCGCGATTGTCACGATCTAACTCCGTATACCCCTCGCGCGGCGAGACATTAAGGAACATCTCGTCTTGCGGATTATGTCGCGTGCACGATAGCCCCCAACGGCGCAAATCAAACAAGCGGTAGCCCTCGAATGCCAGCTCACGCGTGCGCTCGTTACGCACTTCTGCGAGGAGGTTATCACCGGTCACCGTAGCCTCGATCGCCGCAATACCGCGAGCAGCACGCAAGGTGTTAAGCTTGTCACGCGCCACATCTGGTTCGCCGTCCATCGCTGCCGCCTCTGCCCAGATAAGGTAAATCTCAGGCAAGCGGAAGGGTTTGGGGAGGTGACGATACTCTAAATTACTGCCGTGATTGAAGATAGGATTGCCTGGGAACTTGTTAATCGCCCATGCCTTCTGTGGGTAAAGCATGTCATTGATATCGAGGAGCTCCTCGTTGGTAAAGTAGACCTTCTTGCGCCAATCGGCATCGTCATAAAGGTCAACCACCCATTGCGCCGGCAACCACGACGGTTGGAGCTTGTTCCCCTTTGAGCTTTGGCGTTCACCTAGGGCGATCATACTTTGAGTCAGCTCGTTGGGGTAGTTTCCAGGGAGCAGCATTAGGTTCTCGTTAGAAGCGCGGTCTTCGTGCCAATACTTCTCTATTGCCACGGCGCTGCTCATAAGGCTATAGGCACTATTAGCAACGTCATAACACGCGTCCTTTGCCATCTTCCAATCGCCCATCGTGAGAGCCACTCGCGCCTTTAGCGCCCGCACCACATCGACAGTAACCTCCGTGGAGTTGGGACGCCCGACCTTGGCACGGAGGAGCTTTTCAGCTTGCCCGAGGTCAGCAAGGATGTTGTCAAATATTTCCTTTTGCGTAGCACGCGCCGGCTTGTCCTTAAGGTCTAACTGACCAACCCACGGGACGCAGAGCTCGTCGGGTTGGTAGGGACGTGACCAGCGCAGCGCCAACTCATGATAGCAATAAGCACGGAAGAAGTGTGCAGCGCCGCGGACAATCTTTACCGTATCGGCTATCGAGGGACGCTCTGGGCTATAAGACGTGACCTTGTCTAGAAAGAAGTTTACGTTGCGGATCGTCGCATAATAGCTAAGGTAGACCGTGCCCACGGGCTGTGTCGAGGAGTTAAACTCGTCCCAGTTGTGAGTATACTGCTTCTTATTGGTCTTCGTCGCATTGAGCATATCGGCTTGGTAGTCTTGAAGGAGGGAGAAGTTCCCATACTGGAGGGTTCGGAAGTAAGTATAGAACCCATAATACCACGCCATTAAGTCCTTCTTATTCTGAAGAGACTGTTCGCGCACGATGGCTTGTGGCGGCTCTAACTCCTTGGTACAGGAGAGAAGCGAAATGCCAGCAAGGAGGAGCAAGAGAGGGAGTGCAAGATATCGTTTCATCATTCGATCCTTTCCGAAAGTTAGAACTTCAACTCAATACCCGCAGCTACCTGCCGCGTACTCGGGTTAGCACCTAACGAGAGGTTAAGCGGTAACTCGGGGTCTGGGCCCGTGAAGTTGGTAAATGTAAGGAGGTTACGCACGGTGCAATAGATCTTTGCAGAGGCAAAGAACTTGGTGCGAGCGATATAGTCTTTCGGTACGATGTATCCCACCGTAAGGTTCTTCCACCGGATGAAAGAGGCATCTTCCAAGAAACGGTCGTCGTAGTGAGTCCATCGTCCTGAGCCCGGATAGTCGGCTTGGTCGCCGGGCTGCTTCCACTGCTTCTTTTCTAAGACCGTGCGCGAAAGGTTGGGGAAGCTTCCGCCCATGGGGTT
>CALHZE010000325.1 GCA_938040915.1 uncultured Bacteroidia bacterium
GCCGCGCGTCGGATTGTTAAACATCGGTGCGGAGCCTGAGAAGGGGAATCTCCTAGCCAAGAGTACGCACGAGTTGATGGCTAAGGCTACCGACTTCCTCTTTGCAGGGAATATTGAGGGGAACGAGGTCTTCTCGAATCAGCGTGCCGACGTCTTGGTTTGTGACGGGTTCGTCGGGAACATTGTCCTCAAGGAAGCTGAGTCTTTTTATATGATAACTCGGCGTTTGGGGTTAAAGCATCCTTACCTCGATCGGTTCAATTTTGAGAATTACGGAGGCACGCCGGTCTTGGGCGTGAACGCCCCCGTGATTATCGGTCATGGCATTTCCAATGGGCGAGCTATCAATAATATGATCCGGCAAACCAGTAAGGTAATTGCCTCGGCTCTCTGTGCGAAATTCAAAGAAGCTTTTCATGTCTAAAATCTTAGCCAGTATTACCGGCGTCGCAGGGTATGTGCCTGACTACATCCTCAACAACGAAGAGTTGAGCCGGATGGTCGACACCTCCGACGAGTGGATTATGACCCGTATCGGGATCAAAGAACGTCGCATCCTCAAAGGCGAGGATATGGGCTCTAGCTATATGGCAGCGAAGGCAATCAACCTCCTCTTGGAAAAGACGAAGACGAAGCCTGAAGAGGTCGATATGGTGATCTATGCCACGGTGACCCCAGATCAGCCGGTACCAGCCACGGGGAGCATCGTAGCAGACCTGTGTGGGCTTGTGAACTGCTTTACTTACGATCTCAATGCGGGGTGTTCGAGCTTTTTGTACGCCCTTGTTACAGCAACGAAGTTTGTTGAGTCTGGGTCTCACAAGAAGGTGATCGTGGTGGGGTCTGACAAGATGTCTTCGCTCATCAATTATGCGGATCGTACTACTTGCCCGATTTTTGGTGATGGCGCTGGTGCTGTGTTATTAGAGCCAAACACTGAGGGCTTTGGGCTTATCGATAGTGAGCTTCGTGGGGATGGTTCGGGGCGTCATCATTTGATGATAAAGAACGGTGGATCGCGTAGTCCGATCACAAAAGAGAATGTTGGCTCTCCTGATCAGTATGTCTATCAAGAGGGGCAACCAGTCTTTAAGGCAGCGGTTTCGCACATGGGAGATACGGCGCTTGAGCTTATGGAGCGAAATGGTCTTACCGGCGAGACGGTGACGTGGCTTTGTCCGCATCAAGCCAATCAGCGTATTATTGATGCGACGGGGAAGCGTATGGGGCTTTCTCCGGATAAGGTGATGGTCAACATCCAGCATTTTGGTAACACGACCAGTGGGACGCTTCCGCTCTGTTTGTGGGAGTGGGAGTCAAAGCTACGTCGTGGCGATAACATCATCTTTGCGGTCTTCGGTGCTGGTTTCACTTGGGGCGCTGCTTACCTAAAGTGGGCGTATGACGGAGATAAGGTTGCTCGTTAGTGTGTTGGGGCATTTTGTTTCCTCGTGTCTTGATGGGTTAAAAGGAGTGTCGCGAAGGCGGCGCTCCTTTTTTATGATTGACCGCGTGGGGGAGCGTTGTGATGAGGTTGAAGGGCTGGAACAATTGTGTAGAGACTCAGAACATGTGCGCAGGTTTCCGAAAAGTTACCATGAAGTTTGTACCTTTGCGCGTGTAGACTCTATAACCGACGCGACGATATGTTAGGCTTTCTCCTTTTGCAAATACAAGTTAGCGACGCAGCGGCTGCGGCAGCACCTGCTCAACTCGAACTAAGCCTTTGGGAAATGGCACTCAAGGGCGGATGGATTATGATCCCGCTCGCTCTTCTTTGGTGTATAGGACTCTATATCTTTTTCGAGCGTTTCTGGTCGATTGAGAAAGCTTCGCGTATCGATGCAAACTTTATGAACCAGATTAAGGAGTTTGTTATAGACGACAAGCTAGATGCAGCTCGCAGTCTTTGCGCTGCAAAACAGACGCCCGTGGCGAATATGATAGCGAAAGGGATAGACCGTATGGGACGCCCGATGCAGGATCTTTCCACGGCAGTAGAGAACGTTGGTAACCTTGAGGTGGCTAAGTTGGAAAAGGGACTTCCGATGCTTGCCACGATTGCTGGTGGAGCGCCGATGATCGGTTTCCTTGGCACGGTGATTGGGATGATTCAAGCCTTTTACGATATGTCGATGGCGGGCAATAACATTGACGTCGGGCTTCTTTCAGGAGGTATCTATACGGCCATGGTGACCACAGTTGCTGGGCTTGTGGTCGGGATTATGGCTTATTTTGGTTACAATTATCTTGTGGCGCGTGTCGAAAAGGTCGTCTTCCACATTGAGGCAAATGCCATGGAGTTTATGGACTTGCTTAACGAGCCCGTGATTAAGTAACAGGAGGAGGCACTCAGCATGAAACTCAAACGCCACTCGAAGGTCGAGAGTTCGTTCCAGATGTCCTCTATGACCGATATTGTCTTCCTACTGCTTATCTTTTTTATGGTGACATCGACGCTCGTGAGCCCTAATGCCCTTAAACTATTGTTGCCGCGCAGCAATAGCCAGACGGCGGCAAAGCCCATCACGACGGTGAGCATCACGCACGATTTGGAGTATTACGTCGAGCAAACCCCCGTCCCGTTCTCCACGTTAGAACCCTATTTACAGAAACGTCTGGCTGGCGAGGAAGACCCGACCATCTCTCTTCATGCAGACAAGAGTGTCCCCATAGAGGAGGTGGTCAAGGTGATGAACATCGCTAAGGATAACCATTTTAAGCTGATCCTTGCCACCTCGCCCCTTCCGAAATAGTCCCGTTTGATGTCGCAAAGACACGTATTTAGTACCTATAATTGGTCTTCGCATGACCCGCGCATTCGGCGACGTGCGGGAATTGCTATGGGGCTTATCCAAGTACTTTTGCTTATCGTCCTGCTCTACTTCGGGTTTGTTACTCCGCTTCCTTTACCCGGCGAGGAAGGGATAGCGGTGAGCTTTGGTACGGAACGCGGCGGACAAAATCAAGTGTGGGAAGAGACGCCGCGTGTGACACAACCGAAATATACGCCCCCTGCGCCACCACAGACAGAAGAGACTCCTCTTACGCAAGACTATGAGGAAGCGCCAGAAGTGCGCACCCCAGCGAAACCGAAAGAGCCAGAAAAGCCGAAGGAGAAGAAGCCTGTGGAGGAAAAACCTAAGCCTACGCCTCCGAAGCCCGTAGAGACTCCTCCTGCTCCGAAGCCCGTGGAAACCCCTCCGGAGCCTGCAAAGCCAGTGGTTAATCAACAAGCGCTTTTCCCAGGTCAGACAGCCGCACCCAGTCAAGGGGGCGCTGGAACGGGCGGAGAAAGGGGAAATCAAGGCACTGCCGAAGGACAAAGCACAACGCCGAATGTGGGTGTTGGTAATGGTACTGGCTCGCAGGGCACGGGTAATGGTGCTGGCGGCTCAGGCGGTGGGATCGGTTACAATGTGGGGAATCGGAAGGCGCTGAAGCTCCCGCCCCCCGAGTATCCGAGTCAGAAAAACGGTAAAGTCATCGTGAAGGTTTGGGTCAACAAACAGGGGCAGGTTATTAAGGCAGAGGCTGGAGAAAAGGGGAGTACCCTCTTTGACAAGGCTTTCCTAGCCGTTTCTGAGCAGGCTGCCCTTCAGGCTCATTTTGATGTGGCGAGTGATGCGCCAGAAACGCAGATTGGGACGATTACCTATATTTTCCGTCTCAAACAGTAGGTCGCATGCCAAAGAAATTCTACGTCGTGTGGAAGGGACACCGACGCGGTATCTTTACCAGCTGGGAAGTCTGTAAGAAGCAGATAGACGGATTTGCGGGGGCGCAGTATCGCAGTTACCCCACCCGTGAGTTAGCAGAAATAGCCTTTCAACGGGGCTATGTGCACCGCAATGAGCAGCTTGGCGATGCGGCGGCATCCGTCTTGGCAGGGGGGGGGCCTATTTACCCGTCTTGGAGTGTAGATGCGGCGTGCAATATGCGCACAGGTGTGATGGAGTATCGCGGCGTGGATACCAATACGGGAGAGGTTATTTTTGCGCAAGGACCATTTCCGAACACTACGAACAATGTGGGGGAGTTCCTCGCTATCGTACACGCTCTCGCCCTATTAAAGCAACGAGGAACGCCAGAAGCGCTTGCCCTCCCAATCTACACAGACAGTACGACTGCCATGGCGTGGGTTCGGAAACAGTTGGCAAACACGAAGATGCAACCCACCGAAGCGAATGCCCCATTGCGAGACATGATCGCGCGCGCGGAGAATTGGCTACGCACCAACGCGTGGGACAATCCCTTACTCAAGTGGGAAACCCACCTCTGGGGTGAAATCCCTGCCGACTATGGGCGGAAGTAGTCGGATGCGACGCTATTGGTGGCGACTTCCTCTCTTTTTACAACACTTTAACCACACTGCTGCGGGATCTGGGCGGGGACTTTTTGCCCATCCTTATATGCGTATCGCTGTGGTGGCTGTGGCGATAAGCCTTGCGGCCATGGAGGTCAGCATCTCGGTATCGCGCGGTTTCCAGCAGGAGATTACACAGCGGGTGGTGGGCTTTCTTGGTCACTTGCAGTTGGTGAGTCTCGACCGCAATGCCTCTTACGAACAAGCCCCAGTCGACATCATTGCCAACCTTGCCGAGGAGCTTAGCGACCTCCCCGCTATTACTCGCATCTCGCCCTTTGCACAGAAACCAGGCATTGTGAAAACAAAGAGCGACATGCAAGGCTGTGTACTCAAAGGGTATGCAGACACCGAAGACCTTGCCTATTTCCGAACCTATCTTACGCGTGGACGCCTCCCCCACCTAGACTCGCTTACGCGCGGCGAGGGCATCTCCGAGGTGTTCGTTTCGCAGTTCTTTTGCCGCACCTTAGGTCTCGATACGGGGCAGCGAATGACGGTCTATTTCGTCGAACAACCGCCGCGTGTCCGACAGTTCCGCATCGTGGGGGTCTATGAAACGCAGTTTGAGAACTTCGATAAGACTTACATCTTTACCGACCTGCCGGCACTACAGTCGCTCAACGGCTGGGAGGCGTCGCAAGTCGGGGGCTATGAACTCCGCCTGCGTTCTCTTGCCGATCTAGAACAAATGCGAGAGGAGGTTGAAGAACGCGAATTAGGGCGCATACAGCGCGACGGAACGATGTTGCGAGTTGTTGATGTAAGAGAGTCTCATACCGCGCTTTTTGACTGGTTAGCGCTCCAAAATATCAATGTCTTGGTGCTCTTCGTCTTGATGCTCTTGGTCGCTGGGGTCAATATGATCTCGGTGCTCTTGATTTTAGTCCTCGAGCAGACGCGCACCATCGGGCTGCTCAAAGCATTTGGCGCGCAGGGGCGACAGCTCTCCTTACTCTTCCTGCTCTATGCCGCACGGATACTGGGCTATGGGCTCTTACTTGGAAACCTCCTCGGACTCACGCTCTGTTATAGCGAATGGCGTTGGCACTGGTTGCGACTCTCGCCTGCGGAATACTATGTTGATTACGTCCCCGTGGAACTGAACCTATGGGTCTTTCTCTCCGTGAACCTCGGGACTGTTGTCATCACCCTGCTTTTGCTCCTTGGCACAACGCGCGTGATCGGGCGGATCGCCCCCAGCGAGGCTATCAAGGGAGTATAGAGGGGGGAGAATTAGGGGCGCTTGCGTATCTTTGCATAAAACCATTTTGCTAAAGAATACGCGCTACGATGGATAAGCACCCCACCCCAAAAATTCCCGCCCGCATTTCCACCTTACTAGAGTACCTTAATGAAGGGCTTTACGAAAAAGAGAAAGCCTTGCGCCTTGCCCTGCTTTCCTTGGTCGCTGGGGAGAGTATCTTCTTTCTCGGCGTGCCCGGCGTGGCAAAGAGTATGATTGCTCGTAAGTTAGCCAATCTCTTTACAGGGGCAGGAGCGACCGAGGTGCACTATTTTGACTACCTCCTCAACGAATTTAGTACCCCAGACGAGCTCTTTGGTCCAGTATCGCTTAAGGCGTTGGAAGCCGATGAATATAAGCGCATCACTGAGGGTTTTCTCCCCGAGGCAGACATCGCCTTCTTGGATGAGATTCGGAAGGCAGGACCCGCCATTCTCAATACACTGCTCACGCTTATCAACGAACGGAAGTTCCACAACGGGCGGGAGGTCGTGCACGTCCCCCTCAAGGGACTCCTCGCAGCATCGAATGAATATCCAGCAGCAGGGCGTGGACTCGAAGCGCTGTGGGATCGTTTCATCGTGCGCGTTTACGTAGAGTCTATTCGTGACCCAGAGCGTTTTTGCCAAATGATAGCGGGTGCAACCGAGGCGGACGACAAGCCCAGCAAGGCGCTACAGCCCCACCTCATCAGCATGCAGGAGCTCCAGACGTGGCGCAAGCGTATAGACCTAGTGGAATTACCGCAAGAGGTGCAGCAGTTTATCTTGTCGGTGCGTAAAGAGCTAGAGCTTTACAATCAAGCAGAGGAGCGCGAGGATGCCGAACGGTTCTTTATTTCTGACCGGCGGTGGAAAAAGATAGTGCACCTTCTCCGCACTTCGGCGTTTCTGAATGGACGGGAGGCGGTGGATTTGCTAGACGCCTCGCTCATCGGCGACTGTATCTGGTCTACGGATGCGCAACGCGAGGCTGTGGGCGAGATACTCTATCGCCTCCTTAGTCAGGTGGCTGTCACGGTCATAAGCTCCATTGAGCAGCTAGAAAAAGCCGTGCAGAGTTTTGAGGATAGAATCAACACTATATGGTGTGATAAAGTGACCAAGCCAGAGGTCTACCAACAACGGGTGAACGAGGAAGAGAATGGAGAGAAGACATCAAGAGCCCTCTCGTGCTATCGTTTACAGCTGGCCGGTGAAAAAAAGGGCTATGTGACGTGTGAACCAGCGAAGCAGCAAGAGAGACAAGAAAGAAGGAATCGCAATGAGACTATAACAGTAGTAGACTCTATATATTATTACTATGCTGGGGAAAATGGTTATAGCCATGTTACAGACGTCTCTTTCTCTTTAAATCGCAAAGAGCCCTTTGTTACCATAGAAGGGGAAAAGTATCTCTTGAAGCTAGAAAGTGAATGGAATATTAAGGAGGCGTTTTGTGAAAAGTCCGTACACAAATCGCTGAAAGAGAGCTTTGACAAGGAGCACTACCAGCCCCTCCGCGATGCGATTCAAGAGGAATTGCATCGCCTCGAGGCGTATAAGGAGCATCAGCTGAGTGCCATCCTCCAAAACCTATTTGTGGAGGAGAATTACCGCAAGGCGCTCCTGACCAATATAGATAAGACCCTCCAAGCGGTGCAAGATGTCCGAGTGCTGTTGGAAAAGCAGCGCGACCGCTATGCGACACTACAGACGAAGTAGCCCCTCCCTATCAAGTGCTAAGGAAATAGGTTGATGGTAGAGAATCTGGATGCGTCGGTGAGCGGTTTCGAACGCTTTGGCGCGTCGACCATCGGCGATGCTAGACAACGTAAGCAACTGGTAAAGAAGCTAAAAGAACGGTTGCGTCTCCTCCCGCCGTCGCCCGACGAGGGAGAAATCCCAGAGGTAGAGATCGTCTCAGAGTCTGTCTCTCCTGAGCCAACCTCCTCGCCAAGCCCATTGAGAGATGCGGTCATGCGGCTCTTCGATCCGCGCAATACGGAAGAGGCGGCACTCCTGCACTATGCACAGCAACGCAAGGGGTTGCAAGAGACCCTCTTGGGTGAAGCGCTCCGGTGGGTAGAAGAGACTGACAAGCAGTTGCAGGAGACGAACCCCTTTCGCGACGAGGAGCTTTTCCTCTACAGAGTACAAGCCTTGTCGGCAGAGCAGTTCACTGCCGCGAGGTTACAAATGCTAGCACAGGAGTATGCCCAATTGCCTAACCAGCCCAGCTGTAATATAGACTTCTACGTGCAACGCCTCGCGCTATACGAAGCGTCTGGGGGCGAGGCGACCGAACTACTCACGCCCGAGGTGCTGTTGCGAAACCTTCAGAAAGAGCTTACAGCCGATTATATTCTGCGAAAACACCAGTGGGAGGTAACCAAGGTAGATACGGCACGCGAAGCCTTCTTAAAAGCGCTGTATTCGCGCATCGAGCAGTTCCAGAGGTTGGAGCAGCTCCTCGGTGTTTTTACCGAAGACCTTGGTTCGTTGTGGGATCTTTCGCAACACCCCTTCCAACGCAGTGGTTTTGAGCTCCTAGAGCAGTATGCCTCGCTACTGGAGCGCGAGGAGTTTCTGCAATCCCTCGCCGAGCTCCTCGGTCGCCAGTCCACCGAAATCGCCCGTTACGAAAAGGAATTGCGCGAGGCTACGACTCTCACCCCTTCCTACCAGATGAAGCCCGCTTACAGGGGCGAGATTAGTGGTTTGCGCCTTTCGGACGACATTGCGGCTGCCCTTCCCTCCGAGCTCGTCCTCTTCAAACATCCCGCCACCAAGCGCTATTTTGCCCTAAAGTTTGCACAAAAGCAGCTCCTCTCGTATGCTTACCAGCGGCAGGAGCGGGGATATAGCACGCGCCACTATCGGGAAGAGGTCGAGGTCGCAGTAACTGCGCAAGCGCCGAAAGGACCGATTATCATCTGTGTGGACACCAGCGGCTCGATGCATGGTGCGCCTGAGCGCATTGCCAAAACCGCGGTTTTTGCCCTTACTAAGCTAGCCCTTCGTGACCGACGCGCCTGTTACCTCATCTCCTTTTCCACCCAAATCGAAGTGCTCGATCTGAGTTCGTTTAAGCGTGCGCAAGCGTTGCAACAGCTCGTGAGCTTTTTACAAATGAGCTTTAACGGTGGGACGGATAGTGCCCCTGCCCTTGCCCACAGCTTAAAGCTTCTGGAGCAGAACGAGTGGAAAGCGGCAGATGTGCTCATGGTCTCAGACTTTGTGATGAATGCGCTCCCGCCCCAACTTGAGGAGCAAATTCGCCGCCAGCAGGAGGAGGGGACGGGCTTCTATAGCCTTGTGATTGGGCACTCAGCATACCAAGGCGCATTGCGCTGTTTCAACGAAAATTGGAACTATGATCCAGCGGATCGCACTGCGCAACGTGCCCTTGCCGAGCACTTAAAACAGTTGATCAGTTCGCGCGCCAAAGCCCGTCGGGTGTAAGGCTCGCGCCGCTCCTGACGAAAAACGCTACCTTTGGCTATACATTTAGCTGAGGCGAGCGTTATGACTGAAAACCGGGATTTTGCGAAGGGCAAGGGCTACCGCATCCTCATTGCCGACGACGACGCTAGCGTGCGCGCCGCACTCACCCTCCTACTCCAGCGCTTTGGCTACCTCGTCGAGGTGGCGGCAAATACCGAAGAGGTGATTGCGCACGTCCGTGAGACACCCTATCATCTCCTCCTCCTTGATATGAACTATACCTCTGCCACCACTGGCGAGGAAGGGCTCGTGCTCCTGCGCAAAGTAAAGATTTTTGCCCCCCACACTCCAGTCATTCTTTTTACGGGCTGGGGCACTATCTCGCTAGCCGTGGAGGGGATGCGCCTCGGTGCGTTTGACTTTATTACCAAACCGTGGGATAATCGTCTCCTCCTCGAACGAATCGAAACCGCCATCACGCTGCAAGGCACGACCACGCCTGAGGAGGTCAAGACACCACACCCCGCGGGCATCGTGGGGGAGTCGGCTGCCCTGCAAGAGGTGCTCCGTCTCGCCGAGCGCGTCGCCCCGACCCAAGCCTCGGTACTCATCTTAGGCGAAAGTGGTACTGGGAAAGAGCTCATCGCCAAGCTCATACACGAGCGAAGCCGTCGCGCCCAAGCTCCTTTCGTAAAAGTCAATCTTGGGGGAATGTCGCCCCTCCTCTTCGAGAGCGAGATGTTTGGGCACAAACGTGGCGCCTTCACCGACGCTTATTCTGACCGCGAGGGACGCATCGCCTTGGCTGAAAAAGGCACGATATTCCTTGACGAGATTGGCGACCTAGACCTCGCCTGCCAAGTGAAGCTCTTGCGAGTGCTCCAAGACCAACAGTATGAGGTGCTGGGCGAGAGTAAATCGCGTAAAGCCGATGTGCGGGTCATATCAGCCACCAATGCGAACCTAAGCGAACGTGTGCAGGAACACCGCTTCCGCGAAGACCTCCTCTACCGTATCAATTTGATGACCCTTACCCTCCCGCCCTTACGCGAACGGCGCGAAGATATCGAAGCACTTGCCCTCTATTTTGCACAAAACTATGCACGGGCGAATGGAATGGGAAATATGACCCTCGCCGCCACTGGGCTCTCCGCGCTGCGTGCTTATGCATGGCCTGGCAATATCCGAGAACTCAAGAACTGTGTCGAAAGAGCCGTCCTGCTTTGTGACAAAGATCGCTTGGACGGCGAGGTGATCCAATTGGCGCTTAGCCAAAGCGCCGTACAAGGGCAACACCCTATTGCTCCCCCTTCTGGGACTCTTGACGGTATGGAAAGCGAAGCCATTCGTGCGAGTCTTGCACGCCACCAAGGCAACCTTTCTCGTGTCGCTGAGGAACTGGGCTTGAGTCGCGCCGCCCTTTACCGTCGATTGGAAAAGTATGGTTTCAAAAGAGACGAATAAGCATGAAGCTTACCTTACGCCTCGTGCTTAGCACCCTCCTAGGTATCCTATTGCTGGCTCTCGCCCTCTTGCAAGCGTTTACTGCCCTCCCGCCGTGGACTCTTTATCTTTTTCTAGCCCTGCTCGGGGTGTGGGTGCTCCTCTACCCGCTCCTTTTGTGGCACGAATATCGCTTCTTGGCGCGCATGGACTTGGGTCTCTCTCTCCTACGCGAACAGGACTACGCAAGCCAGTTGGCACGTACGGGCAACAAACGCCTCGACAGGGTCGTCGAGCTCTTTAACCGCCTTTTTCAAGTTCTAAAAGAAGAACGGTTACGCTTCAACGAACAGGCGATTCTACTCGGGGAGCTCATCGAGGTCTCGCCCATGGGCATCATCATCTTTGATTACAACGGGCACATTGCGCGCCTCAACCCCGCAGCACGAACTCAGCTAG
>CALHZE010000326.1 GCA_938040915.1 uncultured Bacteroidia bacterium
GAGGAAGTCCGTGACTTGGAGGATGAGATTGAGGGGTTGCACACGCGAGGCAAAAAGCTCCAAGCCGAGCTCGATGAGCGCACGCTTCGCATGACTAATATGCGTCATGAGATCAAGGATAGCGAAGCCAAGATTAAGAAATATAAGGAGCAGTTGGAAACGGCAAGTAATGATCGCGAATACGACTCTCTGAATAAGGAAATAGAGTATTTGGGGCTCGATATCGATCTGCACAATAAGCAGATAAAGGATGCTAAGGCGCGTAACGAAATTACGGCTAACGAGCTCCAGTCTACCCAGACGCACATTGACGCTAAGAAGATCGAGTTGGAAGCCAAGAAGGAGGAGCTCGATAAGCTAACCTCGTCAATTTCCAAAGATTTGGAGGTTTTACAGCAGAAGGCCGATGAGTTAAAAGGGCAGTTGCCGCTTCGTTTGCAGACGGGCTACGAACGCATTCGGAAGAATGCGAATGATGGGCGTGCCGTGGTTCCGATAACGCGCGGCGCATGTGGTGGTTGTTGGAATCGCATCCCACTACAGCGAACCGTGGATATTCAGACTAGTAAGAAGTTGATATTTTGTGAGTATTGTGGTCGCATCATTGTGTATGACCCAGAGATCGAGGATATCGAGTCTAAGATATCGAAGTAGCCCCTTGGCTTATGGTCGACGCTGGTGAGAAATATTCGTGGAAGAGGATACGCATCGCACTCTACTTTTTGGGTGCATGCGTATTGCTTTATCTCTTCGTTCCACGCCAGCAACGCTTTTTTTATGAGTATCAACGCGGCAAGGTGTGGACTTATCCGCCCTTGACAGCACCGTTTGACTACCCCATCCGTAAGTCGCCTCAAGAGCTCCGTAAGGAGTATCGCGCTTTGGGGCAAAAGATGCTTCCTATCTTCGTGGAAGATACCACGGTGGTCGGGCGCATCTCTACGGATTTGTTGGGTAATGTACACTCTCGCTATGCGGCTTATATTGACTCGTTAGCCTCGCTTGCGCAACGTGGGGCGTATGATTCTTTACAGCGTTCGCACCATGATTCGCTGGAAGGGCGTGTGCTTTCAGTGGTGCGTTACCTTTACAAAGTCGGGGTGATTGAGACGCAGGAGGTGCTGAGAGCTACGTCCTCTGCTGAGTTCTCGGTGCTCCGGAATCGGATAGCTTATCAGACGGCTCTTACCGATGTCTATTCCCCTCACACGGCGTCTGCCTACATTTCGCGTGCCCTATCGCGTTTCGAGAGTACGCGAGCTGAGTCGGCTTTCTGGAAGCAGGTCAATTTTGTAGCTTTTTTAGAGCCAAACCTCCGTTATGACTCGGTACTTTCTGCCCAAGTGCGAGAAGAGGTCTCCAACGAGGTAGCCAAGTATCAGGGGGTGGTAAAAAATGGGGAACGTGTGGTCAACACGGGCGACCTAATAACCGAGGAAATTTATCAAAAGATAGACTCCCTCCGCCAAGAGATGGAGGGGGCGCAGCGTCATGGGTTGCAGCGAGTGGCTTCGGAACTGGGTTATTTTATTTTACTGCTCGCGGCTTTTGGTGTGCTTTATTTGTTCCTCTATACCAATTATCCGGATTTGCTAGTGCGCGAACGAGCATCGCTCTTTCTCTTGCTTTTGTGTGCTTTTATGTTGGGGGTGGGACTATTGGTTGTGCGTTTTGCGCCGAGCTTCCTCTATCTCGTTCCGCTCGTTTTGGTGCCGTTTTTGGTGCGCTCGTTCTTCGATGCGCGCATTTCTTTAATTACCCATTTGCTGGTGGTGGTGACACTCGCCTTTTTTGCTCCTGACAGCTATACGTTTACTGTGTTGCACGGAGTGGCAGGGATTGTGGCGGTTTTGGGTACGAAGAGCATTACACGTCGCGGGCATCTTTTCCATCGTGTGCTTTTTGTTTTGTCGACCTATGTGCTACTTTATTGTGTTATCACGTTCTTGCAGGGAGGTGGTTTCTCTACATTGAATTGGCAGGTGGTGGCGCTCTTTGCTGGGAATGCGCTTTTGACTCTAGCGAGTTATCAGTTCTCTTATCCGCTGGAACGGACTTTCGGCTTTGTGAGTAATGTTACCCTGCTTGAGCTTTGCGATACCAATCAACCCCTGTTGCGCGAGCTTTTGAGTCGGGCGCCAGGCACGTTTCAGCACTGTATGCAGGTCGCTAATTTGGCAGAGACGGCGGCTGTGGCTATAGGGGCAAATGCGTTGCTCGTCCGTGCGGGAGCCCTTTACCACGATGTGGGGAAAATGTCAAACCCAGCCTGTTTTGTAGAGAACCAGAGTGAAGGGATGACGCCGCACGCGCATCTTTCGGAGCTAGAGAGTGCGAAGATTATCATCTGTCACGTGACCGATGGGATAGCGTTAGCACACCGCTATAAACTGCCAAACCAGATACAGGATTTCATTCGTACGCATCATGGGACGACGCGGACCGAGTATTTCTATCGTACCTATTTAGCGGCACATCCGGAGGAGAACCCCGCAGAGGTTGCGCCGCTATTTACCTACCCAGGACCGCGCCCCTTTAGTCGCGAGACGGCGCTTTTGATGATGGCTGATAGTATTGAGGCGGCTTCGCGTACCCTAAAGGTCTTTACCGTAGAGTCGTTGACCCAGTTGGTGGAAACAATTGTCGCGCATCAGCAGAATGCGCTACAGTTTGACAATTCGAATCTTACGCTCCGCGATATTGCGATAGCTAAACGCGAGTTTGTCGCAAAGCTTAAAAACTTCTATCATTCTCGGATAGAGTATCCGCCGAGTCCTGAGGAGGAAAAGAAATAGAGAGTCAGTCATTGGGCTAGAGAGATGCAAGAATTTACGTTTTTGGGTGGCGTTACGTTGCAGAATATTGTCTTCACGATCATCTTCTTCGTGCCCTACTTGGTCGGGTTGTGGACATTCTTTGTTAAATCGGGCAAGCCTGGTTGGTGGGCGCTATTGCCTTGGCTTAACATCTTATTGATTCTTTATGTCTTGCGGATTCGTCTGGGGTGGGGGCTGTGGTTGGTGGTTTCTTTGTTCACAAGTTGACTATGTCCAGGGAGCTTCTCGCTGCTCGCCGCGCGAGACGAACTGACTACCTCATTTCAGCATATCGTCGACTGATCGACGCCTCGAACCGGAGGACAGGAATTTCAAAGGAACAGATCGACGGTCTCGAAGCGGCTCTGGGAGATGTCATGCTGCTCGGCGAGGCGGAAGA
>CALHZE010000327.1 GCA_938040915.1 uncultured Bacteroidia bacterium
GTCGCATTTACGTAACTACAATCCCAAATTTAGCCAAAGCATATTCTTTGGGAGTCAAATAGCCTAGCGATTTCCTAGGTCTGTTGTTTAGTTGCTGTTGTATTTGCATTACATACGCCTCTGTCACTCCTTCAAAGGCAACTCCTTTTGGGAGGTATTGCCGAATGAGTCCGTTCAAATTTTCGTTCGCGCCGCGTTCCCAAGAATGATACGGATGCGCAAAATAGATAGGAACCTTGAGCTGCTGGGTTATTGCTTTATGTAAGGCAAATTCTTTCCCGTTATCCACAGTAATCGTTTGAATTATAGACTGTAACGGCGTCAAAACTTCGATTACCTGCTTGGCGAGAGGTTCACTCTCGCGACCCGTAAGAACTCTTATCCAGTATAGTTCCAGCATAGTTTAGTAGCACGATTGTTAATAGTTAGTATTGCCCCCTTATGATTTTTCCCGAGGACGGTATCCATTTCTAGATCTCCAAAACGAATTTTCGACGCCACAATTTCTGGGCGTTCATCGATGCTTACTTGGTCGCGTATTTTACCGCGCGAATCTTTGGCAGCGCCTCGTTTTCGGTATTTACGCCCATGATGTCGCAAGTGTAAATAGAGCTGCCCTTTGCGCATTTTATCCTCCCAGATATATTGATAGATGCGTTCGTGGCTCACACAGGGTCTCCCTTCTAGTTTACAGCGTCCAGCGATCTGCTCTGGGCTATAGTCGTTCGCAAGTAGCTTGTCCACAGTCGCTTTTATCTCGTCTGTAAACTTACATGCTTTGGGCTTACTAGCCATCCGTTCTGTGTATTTACGTTGTGCCAGTTCTGCTTTATATGTCCCATTGCGCTTGTCTGCATTTCGTCGTATTTCGCGCGATACCACCGACTTATCCTTGCCGATTCTGTTGGCAATTGCTTGTTGCGAAAGTTTCTCCTCTCGCAACACTTGAATTGTGTACCTTTGTTTTAGTGTTAAATGTCCCATCTTCTACTTTTTTGGACGGAAGCCGAAGGTATAAACATTTAACCACCCCAGAGAGAAGGGAGGCATTTTCCTCTCTTCTCTTCTGGGGATTTTTATAGGCTAAACATCTTTTCTGCGGCGTTGCATTTATCACTTGAATTTGGGTAGAAATACGCAACTGTATTCCTCCCATACGCTCTACTTCTAGTCTACCTGAGCTTTTCCCTTTCTCTGGGAATTGCAAGACGTTTCCCCAGTTTTCTTAAATCGGCATAAGTTTTAATACCCAGCTGTTTTTCTTTACGCTCTTTTTTATTTTCATAATCCCGAACTTTCTCGGTAGCTACAAGGAAACGGTCGGAAATCTTTTCAATTTCCTCTGATTCTATGTGAATCCGTTTAAGGCTGTTAAAAATTTTTTTACGCAAAGCTTGAAGTTCAGGATTTTCTAAAAAGCTTTCTAATGT
>CALHZE010000328.1 GCA_938040915.1 uncultured Bacteroidia bacterium
GAATGCTCACTGACGGAGGGGGGGCTACTCTCCATTTTTTGTTATCTTCGTCCTACAACAGAAAAAGACAAACGGTATGGAAAAGAGAGGCAATCTTCCACTAGGCAATCAAGTCTTCCCCGAGATACGTAAACTCGGGATGCTTTACGTAGATAAAACGCAATACATAGCACGCTTTGTCGAAAACAACCTCAAATACGTTTTCCTGAGCCGTCCACACCGCTTTGGTAAAACCCTCTTTGCTTCTACGTTACAAACCTATTTCGAAGGCGACAAAGCCCCCTTCCAAGGACTCTACCTTGAGCAAGCCGAAGAGGCACTTGCCCAGCAACAGCAGCGTGAACCATGGCAAGCCTACCCTATCCTCCGCTTCGATTTTAACGCAGAGTATTACGATAGTGTTGAGGCGCTCACGAATAGTATTCACGGCTACCTTGCGCAATACGAGTCTATCTATGGCGGCAATAACTCAGACCGCTCTCCTGCAGGGCGTTTCAAGGCACTTATTCATAGTGCTTATGCCAAAACGGGAAAACAGGTAGTCGTCATCATCGACGAGTATGATAAGCCTCTCCTCGAAACCTTTGAGAACCCAGAACTCAACCAAACCTACCGCGCCATTCTCAAGTCCTTTTACGAGATCCTCAAGCAGAGTGACCAGTATCTCCGCTTTGCTTTTCTGACGGGCATTACCAAGTTCAATAAACTCGCGCTCTTTAGTGGTCTCAACAACCTTAAGGATATTACTCTTCTGGATGGTTATAATGCTATCTGTGGCTTTACCGAGCAGGAACTCTCCGACTACTTCCTTTCCGAAATTACACAGCTTGCCGAAGCCAATAACCAAACCGTAGACGAGGCGCGCCAGAAACTTAAGAAGAATTATGATGGCTATCGTTTTTCCCAAAACGGCGTCAATGTCTACAACCCGTTTAGTCTGGTGAATGTCTTATTCGATCGCGCCTATCGTTTCTACTGGTTTGAAACGGCTACCCCCGCCTTCCTTATCACCTATCTTAAGCAAATCAACTACTTCGTGCCCAACCTCCAAGAGGGCGTGGCGATAGACGAAGGGGCACTACAAGACTTCCGCATCGGGGCGCACAACCCGTTGCCTATACTCTATCAGGCGGGGTACTTGACGATAGAAAGTTACGAGCCCGAAGATATGATCTATCGTCTCCGTTTCCCAAACGAAGAGGTGCGTTATGGTTTCCTAAAAGTCTTGTTATGCGGCTATTACCCAACCTCGGTCGTCGATGCCGCGGTACATACCATCGCCTTCCGCAACGAGATCTTGCGTGGCGATGTCGATACCTTTATGAAGCACCTTGAGGGGATCATTGCTGGGATTCCCTACGGAGAGTTCTCCGACCAACAGGTCAATTATCGTGAGCGCGACGGACAGGTCGCTATCTTCCTCATATTCAAACTGCTTGGTCATTTCATTCAGACGGAGGTGCACAATCACATCGGTCGTGCCGATGCCGTGGTGCATACGCCCCACATCATCTATATCTTTGAGTTCAAACTCGACGGGACGGGAACGCCCGAAGACGCCTTACAGCAGATTGAGGTGCGCGGGTATGCGAAGCCCTATCAAGGCGACCCAAAGGAGGTCGTCTGTGTGGGGGTTGCCTTTAGCAAAACAGAGAAAAATATCAGTTCGTGGGCAATGACCAGAAGGGTGGGGGGAAGGTAGTTTGCCTATCTACTACTCGACACGGTAAGTGTCGCTTGATTTGATTACAAGTTTGTTACACTGCATGGACGTGGCATGCTACGTCTGTGTGCCACCTTGCCGCGCTATATGATTTTCCCAATAACCGGATGGCGTACAGAGACACGATAGGCGTCCGCTTATAGGGTATTTACTCTTAACGTTTTTTTTGAGTTACTATCTTTGCTTACGAAACTAATAGATATTAGTCATGAAACAAATGTATCGATGGGTAGTGGCGGCACTCGTGGTGCTGCTCTGGCTGGGTAATGTCGCTGGCGCATTGACCGAGGGACGCCCGTTTATCACCAAGTGGCAAGGGAGAGCGGGAGAGGCGCTCAAGATCCCAATCCTAGGCAAGGACTACAAGCTCGTCATCAAGAACAACAAGGGCGAGGTTGTAAAGAGCGAAGCAAAGTTCACGATAGAGGACACAGATACGCCTCGTGTCGTCTTTACCCCTACCACAGACGGCGTATATACCGTAGAGGCGGGACCCGAAGGTGTGTCACGTATGTATATGAGAGAGTTATATGAGGACGGAAAATATGTATATCCGACAAGCAATGACAAATTGTTAGAGGTGGTGCAGTTTGGAACAGTCGAGTGGGAATCAATGAAGTCGATGTTCTGTAAGTGTGAACAGATGACTTTTGCTGGAAATCTAGATATCCCCAATTTGTCGAAGGTGACCGACATGAGCTATATGTTCTATGGTTGCTCCGCTTTCAACCAGCCTTTGGAAGAGTGGGATGTGAGCAAGGTGACCAACATGCACTATATGTTTGAGGGTTGTTCCTCGTTCAACCAACCTCTGGAAAAGTGGGATGTGAGCCAAGTGACCGACATGTCGGATATGTTCCGAGGTTGCTCCGCTTTCAACCAGCCACTGGAGGGGTGGGATGTGAGCCAAGTGACCGACATGAATGACATGTTTAGCGGCTGTAGCTCCTTCAATCAGCCCCTAGAAAAGTGGAAGGTGGGTAAGGTGACCCAAATGTGGAGAGTGTTTGCGGGTTGCAGCTCGTTCAACCAACCATTGGAAAAGTGGGACGTGAGTCAAGTGACCGGCATGAATTATATGTTCAACGGTTGCAGCTCGTTCAATCAGCCGTTGGAAAAATGGGATGTGAGCAAGGTGACCAGTATGTCGGAAATGTTCAATGGTTGCAGCTCTTTCAACCAACCATTGGAGGGGTGGAATGTGAGTAAGGTGACCAGCATGAGATATATGTTCAACGGTTGCTCGTTATTTGATCAGCCGCTTGGGGCTTGGAAGCTCAACTGCCCCATTGGTGGACTCTCTAGTACCGTGATGAGCCCCTCCAATTACTCAAAAACCTTAGCAGGGTGGGCTAGCCAAACGGACGGAGCATCCGATCTCCATTTTGACGGTCCCTACGACAATATGGGTAGCCATGTCTACAACGACGAGGGCAAGGCGGCACGAGAGAAGCTCATCGCGCGCGGTTGGACGTTTAAGGGTGATCGCTATCAGCCGCATGGCATATCGATTAACAAACCATGGAATCGCTCGTATGGTTGGGAGCTGGAATTGGGTAAAGAGTTAGAGATCCCTATTTACACGTGGGGGAGCATAGGGGCGTCAGAGACCATCACCCTGTCGTGTGATAAAAGAAAGGTAATTTCCTATCAATTATCTCCCGATGGCAAGAGCATACGTGTTAAGGGGCTCTCACAAGAGTATTGTACCCTGACAGCCACCATCGCTGCCAAGGAGGGGGTACATGAGGAGCTCAGCAGCAACTGTCATATAAGTGTGTATGTCCCCATCGAAAGCCTCAAACTCGAGCCAAGCAAGGTGACCCTAGAGGTGGGGCAAGCGATAGAGCTAAAGCTGCTCGCGACACCAGCCCATGCTAAGATAAGTGGAACAAGTTGGAGTTGCGACAGCGAGATCATCGATCGGTATATACAAGATTATTATCGGCATATGATCAAGGGCTTGAAAGTTGGTAAAACTACCCTTGTGGTGTCTACAACGAGCGGTGGAAAGACGGTAGAAGCCTCGTGTGAAATAGAGGTGAAGGAAGCCCCAAAGATGCCTATCACGCTTGCGGCGATAGGGGAGGGCAAAATCCGGATCGAAGGCTATACGACCGAGCAACTCAACGCGATCCCGCGGTGGACAACGCTCAAGGTGCTGGCAGAGCCAGAGGAGGGAGTGGCGCTTATTTCACTCAAGGCAGGCGACAAAAATATCTTCCATACAAGAGAATTTACCGTTACCGAGCCCACAACCGTCAAAGCTGAGTTTAAGCACTTGACGCGCCCCTTTATCACCCAGTGGCAAGGGAAAGCGGGCAAGGCGATCGAGCTCCCAATCTTAGGCAAGGACTACAAGCTCGTCATCAAGAACAACAAGGGCGAGGTCGTAAAGAGCGAAGCGAAGCTCACGATAGAGAACGCAGATACGCCTTATGTCTTTACTCCGATGGCAGACGGGCTCTATACCGTCGAGGCGGGACCTATGGGGGTTGAGTGCATGCAGATGGCAGATTCGCATGGTGAGACGCCTAGGGAGGAACTCCAATCCGTGGTTCAGTTTGGTGACATCCCATGGACTTCGATGCTCCGAATGTTCCGAGGTTGTCGGAATATGACCTTCGCAGCAGGGATTGATGTCCCCAATCTCGCGTGTGTGACCGACATGAGCCAAATGTTCTATGGCTGTACAGATTTCAACCAGCCTCTGGAAAAGTGGACTGTGAACCAAGTGACCAACATGAGCGGAATATTCCGAGGTTGCAACACTTTCAATCAACCTTTGGAAAAGTGGAACGTGAGCCAAGTGACCAGCATGAGCGGAATGTTCAGTGATTGTACAGCTTTCAACCAGCCGCTGGAAAAATGGGATGTAAGCCAAGTGACCGACATGAGCGGAATGTTCGGTGGCTGTACAGCTTTCAACCAGCCGCTGGAGGGGTGGAATGTCGGAAACGTGCGCTACATGGCGTATATGTTCGCTTATTGTTACGTATTTAATCAACCATTGGAGAAGTGGAATGTTGGGAATGTGACCCATACGTTAGGAATGTTCCGAAACTGTTCCTCTTTCAACCAACCTTTGGAAAAGTGGGATGTGAGCAAGGTGCGCGATATAAGGCAGATGTTCTATGGTTGTACAGCTTTCAATCAGCCTCTGGAGGGCTGGAACGTGAGCCAAGTGACCGACATGAGCGGAATATTCGATGGCTGTACAGCTTTCAACCAGCCTCTGGAGGGCTGGAACGTGAGCCAAGTGACCGACATGTACAGAATGTTCTATGGCTGTACAGCTTTCAACCAACCTTTAGAAAAATGGGATGTGAGCAAGGTGACCAACATGTACGGAATGTTCTATGGTTGTACAGCTTTCAACCAGCCTTTAGAGAAATGGGATGTGAGCAAGGTGACCAACATGTACGGAATGTTCGGCTACTGTCGCTCTTTTAACCAACCGTTGGGTGGATGGAAAATCAACGCTCCCATCATCGGACTCTCTAGCACTGCCATGAGCCCAACGAACTACTCTAAGAGCCTAGATGGGTGGGCCAGTCAAACTGGGGGAGCAAATAATATCCGATTTGGTGAATACGTGCGTGGGCTTATCTACAACGACCTCGGGAAAGCCGCGCGCGACAAGCTTATCGCCCGTGGCTGGACGTTTGAGGGTGATATTTATCAAGCGAGCGGTGTGGCGATAACGCCCAACCCCTTATACTTGGTGCAGGGGACAGAGTCTGTGCTGAACGTAGAAAAATGGGGCGTAGAGGAGTCTGAAAGCATTTCTTTGTCGTGCGACCAAAACGGATTGCTTTCCTACACCCTTGCCCCCGATGGTAAGAGCATACGCGTCAAGGGGCTCTCGGTCGGCAAGTGTAATCTCACCGCCACCATTGCGGCCAAGGAGGGTGTGCACCAAGCGTATGTGGGGAGTTGCCAAGTTCAGGTATACATCCCCGTAGAAGATATTACGATCACGGGGCCCGAGACGCTAAAGGTCGGCGAAAAGGCAACTTTTACGGCAACCGTCTCGCCCGCGAATGCGACAGAAAAAGGTGTCGAATGGTACAGCAGTGACACGGATATTGCTACGGTCAGCGAAACAGGAGAGGTAACCGCCAAAGCCGTAGGGCAGTGTCGCATCGGTGCGGAGAGCAAGGAGGAAGGAAACCCATTCAGTGTCTGGGAAAGTCGTTGGATTCG
>CALHZE010000329.1 GCA_938040915.1 uncultured Bacteroidia bacterium
TAACAAACGAGGGCATCAGTACCACGCCCTTACCGATATACGCACCATGCCGTACGACCGCCGGACGCACCACTCGCACCCCACGCTGCGCCCAACCACTCCTGATCGGCACTTTGTCATAATAAGCGAGAGCGCCCGCTACTTCTTCCTTCATCGGCGCGTAACGAAAATAGAGCAAGATGGCCTTCTTGACCCATTCGTTGACTCGCCAGCCAGCCTCGGTAGGTTCGGCTACGCGCAGCGCCCCCGTTTCCAGTTCCCCGAGCACCTCTTCTATCGTGTGTAACACGTCCTCACCCTTGCATTGCGTTTCCCAAATCGTGGAGATCTTTTGTTCTAAACTGTGCATACTCTATACTGTTTAACCTCTGCAAGGTACGCTATTTCTAGAAAGAAAGAATGTCGCTTTGTGACAAAAATGTTACTTTTGTTCCTAAAGAATATCGGAACGATGAAAGCATTCCTACGTACAATCGCTAGCCCCGCAGGATTCCTCCTTCTGGCTGCGACACTTCTCTGGTTTTCTACCGCTAACGCAGCCCCAAGGAAAAAGTGGTATGATGCCTCGCTTGATGGGAATAAACAGTTAGACGAGGCTATTGTCAAGGCTAAGGCGGCGGGAAAGTATGTCTTGGTACAGGTCGGCGGCGACTGGTGTAAGTGGTGCGTTCGACTCAACCAAACCATAGAGCAAGACTCTGAGTTGCTTAAATTGATGAACGATAAATATGAGTGGGTGCACCTCTTCTACGGTAAGGAGAATAAGAACGAAGCGGTGATGGAGCGACTCAAAAATCCGAACAAGCTCGGTTTCCCTGTTTTCGTCCTTCTTGACTCGAAGGGGGATTATCTCAACACCTTTGCTACAGATGTCCTCGAAAAAGGGGATGGTTATGAGCTAAGCTTGTTACATTTTTGCGGGATGCGCCTCAATGTAAGGAATAGGAGGCTCTTGAAAAACTTTTTTACCCGTAAAATACTCCCATGGGGGGCGAGTGCGGCAGTGCTATAGCGTAAGTCTTTTTTGAGACTGAAAGGAATTGTTGTAATAAAAAAAGTTACCTTTGCCGCAGAAAGTGAACTCTAAAATCAAGAGAGGAACGGTTTAATGAAAAAGGTTCAATTAGCATTGGGACGTTTGGCGTCTCTTTTTCTCTTAGGAGCTTTTCTCTGTTTAACCTCCTGCGGAGGCGGCGGTGAAACAGCAGATAGCGGTTATGATGACGATCTGGATGACGAGGGGGGACAGGTGGCTGCCAGCCAGATGGGCGGTGGAAATCAAATGAGCGGTGGAAATCAGGGAGGCGAGAGCCCGCGAGACAATTGGTATAATCCCTCTCTTGACGGGAATCAACAGATTGATGAGGCGATAGCTAAGGTGCGCGGCTCAAATAAAATGATTTTGGTGCAGGTCGGTGGCAACTGGTGTCCGTGGTGTATCAAATTCGCGAATATGATTGTTACCGACGGGGAGTTGTTAAACGCTATGCGTCAGAATTTTGAGTGGGTTCATCTCAACACTGGCGAAGGGAACGAGAACCAAGCTGCGCTCCAACGACTCAGAAACCCCGAACAGCATGGCTTCCCCGTGTTTGTACTCCTAGACAGCGAAGGGAATTACGTCAATACCTATCCGAGTGACACGCTTGCAGGAGGAGATGGTTTTGATCGCAGTAAAGTGCTCAGCTTCCTGCAGGGCGCAGAGTAGTTGTTGAGAAAACGACGGTGATCCCCGATAAAATGATTGTTCTAGTCACGCTCTCCTAAATAGGGGAGTGTGACTATTTGTGAAAAAAGCGCATGGCAAAAGAAAAGCAAGCCGATTTGGCAAATAATACGTTGTTCTCGACCCTCGACGACGGAAAACGCGAGGCGCTCATCATGGCGATGCAGAAGATTGACAAAGACTTCGGCAAAGGCACGATTATGACCCTTGGCGACCGTGCCGAGCACGACGTTCCCTCCATCCCCTCGGGGTCTATTCTGCTCGATGTCGCGCTGGGGGTGGGGGGCTATCCGCGCGGACGTATTGTTGAGATCTTCGGACCCGAGTCTTCGGGGAAGACGACGCTCGCGATTCACGCCATCGCTGAGGTACAGAAATGTAATGGCGTGGCGGCAATTATCGATGCTGAGCATGCCTTTGACCCCACGTATGCGCGAAGTTTGGGGGTTAATGTCGATATGTTGCTCATTTCGCAACCCGACAACGGGGAGCAAGCGCTTGAGGTGGCAGACCAGCTGATCCGCTCGGGGGCGATCGACATGGTGGTCATCGACTCGGTGGCGGCGCTTACCCCTAAGGCAGAATTGGAAGGAGAAATGGGCGACTCGAAAGTCGGGTTGCAGGCGCGCCTGATGTCGCAAGCGCTCCGTAAGCTTACGGGGACGATCTCCAAAACCAATACGGTCTGTATCTTTATCAACCAGTTGCGCGAGAAGATCGGGGCGACCATGTACGGCCCCACTGAGACGACCACGGGGGGGAATGCCTTGAAGTTTTATGCCTCGTTACGTCTCGATATCCGCCGCATTGGCGCATTAAAAGACGCTAATGACGAACATTATGGCAACCGTATCCGTATCAAAATTGTAAAGAACAAGGTCGCTCCGCCCTTCCGGAAGGTTGAGTGTGACATGATCTTTGGCGAGGGGATCTCCAAAGCGTCAGAGGTCTTGGATCTCGGGGTGGGATTCGGCATTATAGAGAAAAGTGGTTCGTGGTTTGCTTACGCAGGCGCGAAACTCGGTCAAGGACGCGAGACGGTAAGACGTATTTTGGTCGAGAATAAGGAACTTGCGGCAGAAATAGAGGCTAAGGTGCGAGAGAAGCTAGCCGCAGACCCAACGGCCATCAAGTTTTAACATTTGGGGTATTTTCACGACCTCGTCGGTAGAGTCCCTTTTTTCCCTATATTTGCACTTGGTAAAGAATCGGAACGGCGTGGCGAGTATCGTTTTTTCGAGAGAGAAAGTTGTTTAATATTTACACACATAGTGGTAAGGAGCATTTGGGATGTCAGAGCAGGAACAAGTATTAAACCCAGCGACCGTAACAAATCGTGAAGAGGCAAATCCCTCTGAAGTTCAGACCGAAGCGAAGGCGCAAGCCAGTACCGACGGGGTGCAGTCGTCAGAGGCTGTTCCTGTTACTGCTGCACAGACCGAGCCGAAGGATGCGAGCGAGAAAAGCGAGTCTATCACTGTGAGTGGATTGGGGGAAGCCTCGGAAGAACAGGAGACGGAAAACGAAGGCGTGGAATCAGACGACGATTATACGCAACTTACCCTCCCTGAGCTTTTGAACGAACTGGGCAAGGTCGTCAAGGAGGAGCTCTGTGATCGCACGCGCGACCAGATCAATCTTCTCCAGTCACTCTTTAACTCTCAGCTAGAGGCGTTCCGTATTAAGGCACGCGAGGAGTGGAAAGCTGTGGAAGAGCATGGCGAGGAGGTCTTTGAGCCGCCGTATCGCGCCGAGGAACAGGCGTTCCGTGCCCTCATTCAAGAGTATAAAGAGCGGAAGCGCAAGCATGCCGAGGAGGTCGAGGCAGAGCGTAAGGAGAATCTCCGTCTCAAGCGTGAGGTCATTGCCAAGATCGAGGAACTGACCACGCGCGCCGAGGTCAAGGGAGATACCTATAAAGAGTTTGAGGTGTTGCGTGCCGAGTGGAATAGGATCGGGCTCGTCCCACAAGCTGATAAGGAAGATCTTTATCAGTCTTACAACCACGTTTTGCGCCATTTCTACGACTATCTCAATATCAATCGTGAGCTTCGCGACCTCGATTACCGACGTAACCTCGATGCAAAGGTGAAGCTTTGTGAGCTGGCAGAGGATCTCTTGGCAGCAACCGACGTCGTAGACGCCTTCCGTAAGTTGCAAGAGTTGCACTCGCAGTGGAAGGACATCGGACCTGAGATGCCCGAAAAGCGCGAAGAAATTTGGCAGCGTTTTGCCTCAGCGAGCGCAAAGATCAATGCCTTGCACCACAAGTTCTTTGAAGATCTGAAGGAACAGAACGAGAAGATCTTGGCGGCAAAAAAACAGTTGCTTGAAGAGGTCGAGGCGCTCGTGAAAGAGGAGCGCACGACCATGCAGGCGTGGCGTGCGGCAACAGATAAGGTGAAAGAGTTGCAAAAGCAGTGGAAGGATCTCGGTTTCCTCCCCAACCGTGTGGTGGGGAGTGTGAGAGATCGTTTCCAAGCCTCTTGTTCGCAGATATTTGAGGGGTTTCGTGCTTATGACCGTGCCCTTCGTCAGGAGGGGAAAGACAACTTGCAGAAGTTGCAAGACCTTTGTTCGCAGGCGGAGGCTATGAAAGAAAGCACCGATTGGAGTGCTACCACGCGCGCGATGGTCGAGCTGCAGAAAAGTTGGCGTGCTGTGACTTTCGCGCCGCGCAAGCGTCGTGATGAGCTTTGGGAGAAGTTCCGCGGAGCGATGGATTATTTCTTTGCACGGCGCGATGAAGCGCAAGCAGGGCGGAATAAGGAAGAAAAAGACAATCTCGCGGCTAAGGAAGCCATCATCCACGAATTGGAAAACTATACCCCCAATCGCGAGGAGTTGCAAGCAGGAGTCGAGTTCTTGAAAGAGCTTCAGACGCGTTGGGTTGCCATCGGGCATGTACCTTTCAAGCAAAAGGACACCATCTTGCAGCGTTATCGCGAATTGTTAGACAAGGCTTATGAGAGTCTTGGTGTCGAGCGCCGCCGTGTGCAGGTTGAGAATTACCGTTCGCGTGTAGAGGAGATGGCGCAAGGTGAGGGGGGCGACAATCAATTGCAGCGGGAACGTTCGCGCCTCCGTCAGCAGATTCAGCAGATGGAGAGCGAGTGTTCGTTGATGGAAAACAACCTGAGTTTCTTCCGGAGCTCGTCGTCAACCAATCCGTTGATTCAGCAACAGGAGGTAAAGATACGGCAGCTGAAGGAGGACATCCAGGTGCGCAAGAATAAGCTCAAGGAGATCGACAAGGCGCTCCGTGCTCCGAAGCAGGAAAAGACGGAAGAGACCTCAGCGGAAGCACCCGAACAGGAGGCGTAGTCACCCCCCCGTTCTAAGGTTTTGATATTGGCGCGATAGAGATCGGTTCGCGCGATTGGTTCGCATTCTTGGTAGATATACCCCGTGTACAACATTCCTTAGGAATGAGGAACGCTGTACACGGGGTGTCTTTTTTTTGGATATTGTGTGTAGGGGGGAAGGTGTTACGCCCACAACTCGCACCGTACGGCGCGCTGGCGTGCTCTCATTCAAAAAGGTACAGACGCATCCGTTTCGTCCGTACACCATTGATAATCATGAGGTAGTGTCTGTAAAAGTGTGTAAGCCCCCCCGCCCTCTGCGTAGGACCGCCCAAAAGTCCTACCTTTGTCGTGGAAAATAAACCCTGCGCTGCTATGGCGACCTTCCTCTTTTCAGATACCATCTTCGGTCCCGTTGTCAGTCGGCGACTCGGGATCTCGTTGGGCGTCAACTTGCTCCCCACAGAAAGCAAGTTCTGTAACTTTAACTGCATCTATTGTGAGTGTGGGTGGACGCTCCATAAAACCACACCGCAATTTCCCTCGCGAGAGTTGGTGTATTCGCTTCTCAAAGAGAAGCTCCAACAGCGACACACGGCAGGAGAAAAACTCGACGTGATCACCTTTGCCGGTAACGGAGAACCCACCATCCACCCCCACTTCCCCGAGATTATTGACGACACGATCGCGCTGCGCGATGCCTATTTTCCCGAGGCTCGGGTGGTCGTCCTCTCCAACGCGACGATGCTTCATAACCCTAAGGTCGTGGCAGCGCTTAAGCGGGTCGATCAAGCCGCCCTTAAACTCGATTCGGCTATTGAGGAAACGATGCACCTGATCGACGGACCGCAGATGCCCCTTACGGTAGACAAGATTGTCGAGCGCCTCCTAGCCTT
>CALHZE010000330.1 GCA_938040915.1 uncultured Bacteroidia bacterium
CGGGGATATGATTCTCCCCCGAGGCATACACGAGCTGATCCCACGCCTCGTTGACGTGCTTCTCACTCGGTCTCTCTTGTTCGTAAGATTTAGCATCTATCTCTGTCGTGTGCCAAAGATAGTTGCGCTGAGCCTTCGCCAGTCGTTCGTAGAAATGCTCTTCACCCTTTTCCGAACAATCGTCCAAGAAGTCAAATACCACTGAGACGACCCGATCGACCTCTTGTCGCAACGACTCCGCTTCGATAAACTGCAAGCGTCATTGACCTGTTTTTTATAACGCGAGACTTGCTCCTCACTCAAGGGTTGAAACAGTGTAAACATCTCTCTATCTCCGTTGTGTATATGTAAAACCGTTATTAGGCATTCCCCTCTCCCTTCTTCGCTTGCTTCCACTCAAACTCCGAAAATGTTTGCTCCTTCTCGTCCTCTTCACACCACGTGATGCGCTTGCGCTCGGGGTTGAGGAGCTCGACCGCGATGCGCCACCCGCCTTCTTCGCCCTCATCAAGGTAATGTAGGAGCGGGAGCACCGTTGCGATAAGCTCCTGACGCTCAAAAGCCATCATGACCAATACCCACGCCACATGACTACTGTACGTCAGCGGACAATAATCCCATGCAAATGGCAACAACCCGTGCATTTCCTCTCTTTCGTACTTAAACGCTCCAGCGCTCAAAGAAGAAGCGAGCGACGAGGCAAACTCCGAAGACTCAATAGAGAGCGCCTTATACTGCATCTGGCTTATCGCGATGCAGTCTCTAAAATTGTCCACACATGATCTCCTTCCCGATTCATGCACCTTTTCTCGCTTCCCATACTGGAAGTCATACCACAAGTCATAAAACTCTTTGTCAAAAGGTTTCATCCCCAACATCCATACATAAAGCCTCTGGATACGCAGATCACTCGGGTAAAGCGAAAGCATCTGCCGAGCCACCTTGGAGTGAAAGGGTGTATTGTCCATACAAGCCAAAAAATAGCCCAATGCCCAACAACGATCGAAGGTCTCTTCCTCACGCGACGCTGCCTCTGTCAACTCATTCCACAGCGCTTTGCCTCCTTCAAACACCAGACAACACAAGCCGATGTAGTATGCCAACCCATCATGACTCGCCAACAGCTTGCGACGCTCCGCCTCATCGCCAAGACCAGCGCGGTAGAGCGCAAATGCGCGATCACAATCGTCCTCGTGGTGGCTATCGATCCCTAACCGAACACTTAGCGTGCGATAGACAAACTCATCATCTAACGCCTTAAGGTCGTTGAGCAAAAAGTCTAGGAGACGCACCCAATTCTGGCGCGTAGCGTGAAAACACTCGAAACCGAGTAGCGGCCTATCAAAGTCATTCCAATGCTTGAGACACCACCCTAAGAAACGCTCTACGAGATCCGTGCGTCCCGACTTCATGATAACCGCCCCAATCAAGTGAACCATCTCCGTCGAAACCGAGGGCTCATGCCACTGCGCTTCCAGCTCCGCCTCCAAGGCGCTATCGCCTAAACTAAGTGCTGCAGCCCAAAGGGTGGGTAAATAGATGTCATTCGACTCAAGCTCAGGATAAAATATATTCCCCTTCGCGAAGGCACACAAGCGCGCCTCTTGACGAAATGTGTCTACTGGCGAGAGCTTCCCTATCGTCCACTCCATGAGCTGAAAAAGGAGCAATATTCCCTGTCGCTCAAAGTCTAAAGCACGAGGGTTAAAACATCCGTGGATGTGGGGGATGTCTTGCAAAATCTCACAAGCGCGAAGAAAAAACTTGCGGCGCTCCTTCCCCAACAACAACACGTCGAGCTCCTCGTTAAACAGGGGCACAAAGAGCGCGCGCCCACGCATATCACGCGTAATGAGAGGGAGAGGAGAGGGACAAAAACCGCCCTCGATATACTGATCGATCTCGAAGTCCCCAAACTCCCCAACGTTAATCATAACCTTATCTATCGACACTATCATGCGCTCGATGTCTTCCCACTCCTGTATCTCAGCAAATTTGTAGAGGATATAGCATTCCTTGTGAGAGTCATTAACCCTATCGATCATCTTGTCAAGCTCCTCCCAAGAGTCCTTATCTTTCAATAAACCCTCGGCGACAATATCGACGATGGAGCGCACATGATCTGAGTCGCTCTCCCTTGCGGCTTTTTTGATAGCCTTACAGTAAGCGGCACGCACCGGCTTACTCAAATCTTCGAATAGTAAGTGCATCGTGCAATCCTCCCTTGTCGTTGATTACTCTTTTTCTAATAAACCTTGCTTTACGGAAGTCTCTGCATCTTTTTTCAAATCAAGTGCGAGACGCCACGCCCAATCCCTATCGATATGGCGCAGGTAAGGGATGACACGCCTTGCCAACACTGGACGCACTTGCGCGATGTAAACCAACGCCCACACGGCAAGCTCTTTATCTAACTCTTCACTCCACGCAACGAAACTCAGACGCTCTTTTACTGCCGCGTCTTCTGCAGAAAGCGTGTCAGAGTCTAGCGCCTGCGCAATGGTCTCAAACAGCCGTTCGGGAGAGCCCGAGACAAGCAGCGCCAAAATCCGTTTCAGATTTTCGGCTTCGCAAAACTGGTCATATTCTTCCCGCGAAGTAAAGACCTCAAACTCATCCTGCTGCGTCTTCCGACACTGCTCATATACAGCTTCGTCACTCGGCACAACGATCAAATATTTCAAATAGAGCGTCACCACGAGAACAGACTCTGGGTGTAACCTCAACGCCCAATGCGCCAAATCTTCGTGATAGTCTGTCCTGTCTAACGACGCCAAAAAATGCCCCAATACCACACAAAACGCTAGAGGGATCTCTGTACATTGCGCGAATGCGTGTAACACCACCCACAGCTCCTCGCCGCTGACACAAAGCGAGCTAAACAACCCCATATAAGCGGCCACAGGGTCTAAATTCGCAACCAACGATTCGCAGCATGCACGCGATCCTATCCCCTTCTCCAGACACAGCAACGCATGTTGATATGTTTTGCCCGATTCCCAATTCTCGCCCGTCAAGTCAGAAAGACACCCGAGCACATGCGGATCTGACTTCCACGCGTCATTAAAGACAGACCTCAACACCTCGACAAAGAGTGCTCGCGTGCTAAAACTCAACCCCACCAACATGGGCAATAGCACATATTCGTGACGATTACACTCTTGACAAGCATTAAAATCAAGATATAGAAAAAGCCTCTCATCTGCACTCCGCAATACCGTCGGCATCACCAACCCATAAACCACTCGCTCATGCTTTGACCAAAGACGCCCATAGTAATAACACCACGCCTCTAACTCATCGCCCTCGCCCAACTCGATCGCCGCTGCCCAAAGGAGCGAGTAGTGATCAATATCCCAACGCTGCCAATCTCTTTGCCATTGTCGCTGATAATATCTCCACACCTCCTCGGTATTGCCCTGCGCAATCGGCTCTGCAGCCTCCACCTCAGCAACCTTTTCTAAAAAATCAGACACGGGCGAAATTCCCCGCATACGCCAATCGATAAGACAGAGCATCAGCCGTATTGCGTCCTCCAAATAGCGCACCGCGCGAGGGCGTGCGTAAGGGGTAGAGAGGTCAAAACAAAAAGGGAGCTCTTGGAGGATCTCACAAGCCTTAATAAACAGGCGACGCCCCCCCTCGCCTAACAAATGGTCAAGAAGCGGATATAGCTCTTTGTAAAATAACAGCTGGTGCTCTGCCTCCGCCCCCACCAAAGGGAGTGGAGGCAACGCCTCATAATCGCGCGCATCAGAGACTGAAGACGCAGACTCTAGGCTATACTGCCGCAATTTAGCCGAGCGCTCTTTATAGCGTGGCGTCCCAGCGAACTTAGATTCTCGATTCTTAGTAACCGCCTCCAACGCGACCGTATAGTGTAACTCGGCGTAATACCGATACAAAAGTTCCTGCTCTAACCCCTCTACGGTGGATGCTGAAATCCTCTTTTCCCTCAATACATTGCGCAGCGCATCTACAAAAGCCTCTACACCGTCGGGTAACCCTTGAGGCAGCACAGAGATCACACGAAGGTAGCCTTCGCGCTCCTTCACCGTAGTCTTTTGAAATACCGTTCCCATGATAGACACACCGTTTAGAGTCTTAGTAGAATGCAATAAATATACGCGAAGTTACCATTTTTCCTCAATAAACGACGACTATATTACCACGCGTCGCACCCACCCTGTGTCGCCACACGCCGCCAAAAGCTCTTGCCACGTAAGCCCCAAGAGCGGGTGACGCCCCTCGGGGTCTATCTCCACAAGCGGCTCGAGGACAAAACGACGGTAAGGGATCTGAGGGTGTGGGATGGTCAACTCGGGCGTATCGATCACATACCCCGTATAACATAAGATATCGATATCTGCCGTGCGCGAGGCATACCGCACTCCCGCCGTACGACGTCGCCCCAGTCGATTTTCTACCTCCC
>CALHZE010000331.1 GCA_938040915.1 uncultured Bacteroidia bacterium
GGAATATCTCAGAGAGCTCTAACAGGAACTCGCCTTGTGAAAAAAAGTAAGGGCGGCGAATGAACTTAATGTTCTTGCGGTGGAGGTGAAAGGACTGGAAATGTACGTTGTAAACCCGTAGCGTATCGTGCTTGAGCACGAGATCGGCATAAATCGCGGCATTGTGCGAATCGGGGAAGGGGAGAGTCCCTCGCTCGGCAATCGGGTAACGCGAAAAAAGGGCTAACCCGTGGTGGAGGATCTGTCCCTCAGGCTCATAAGTGTAAAAGATGTGTGTGTGGGGGAGAAACGCTTGTCGCGCAACCGAGTCGGTAAAAAGCGAGTCTGATGTGGTAAACTCTTGTAAACAGACGACATCGGGGGAATGCTCGGCAACGAATGCTGCTATGTCGCTGGGGGTTGGAGGTGTCTCTGCCCACCTATAGAGTCGAAAGAGGTTGACGTTGTAAGAAAGGGCACTCAGTGTGTGCTCGGGATCGCTCGCCCCTTCTGTCGTTGCCCCCGTAGTATCAAAGCGCACCACGTGAAGCACCACGGTAAAAAGGCAGGAGAGGAGTGGTAGCCAAAGCGCATCTCGTTTTCGAAAAGCCCAATAAATCAGGAACATCAAATTGAGCACCACCCACCACGGCAAGGCAAGCGCCAAAAGATTGGGCAAGACAAAGTATCGCGGGTCAATAAAAGGCGCGAGAGAGGCGACAAACAACGCGAGAGATGCCAAAATGGCAAAAGAAAATAGAACCGCGTGTCCCAAACGATGTAGCGGGTGACGTGGGGGCTCGAAAAGGGTCATGAGCGACGTCGAAAGAGCTTCTCCTTCTCAGCCGAAGTGAGTGCGCCGTAGCCTCCGCGCGCGAGTTTTTCTAAAATACGTTGCAGCTCCACGTCCTCGGTTTGGGAAGATGTGGGTGGTGCTTTACGTTTTTTTCTTTGGAGTTGTGTCACAAAGTTTCGGAGCTTTGAGAGGAATATCGCGGGGCGATGGGATAGGACGGGGCTCGAGTGCGCAAAATATCGTGCGTAAACGAAGCCGAAGAGTGCCCCGCCTAGATGGGCGATGTGTCCCCCCGCGTTGGAAAGGGTGACGCTAAAAAAGTCGATTAGCACGACGCCCACAGCGATCCACACGATTCGTACCCGTAGGAGTCCGAAAAGGTAGACTTCTTGCCAAGGAGCTCGCACCACTGCCGCAAGGGTGATTGCCATAATCGAGGCAGAGGCCCCCATCGCGATGGCCAACGGCAATACCGAGGCAAAGTAGGGAAACACGTTGTAAGCTAGCACGTAAGCGACGCCTCCCGCCATGCCCCCGAGGCAATAGACACGGTGAAAATGGCGCGTAGTAAAGTGCATCAGGAAAAGACGACCGAAGCCCCAGAGCCAGAGCATATTGAAAAGGATATGCGTAAAGCTCTCGTGGTAAAACATATAGGTCACTATCGTCCACGGCGTTCTCGCCAAGCGCGGCAGCGAAGCAGGGAGGGAAAAGAATTCGGAAAAAAAGGTAGTTCCTTCGTGCAACCATAGTGTCTGAAAGAGTTGCACCACCGCTGCTAGAAGAAAAACCGCAACGTTTATCGCGACGTAGTAAAACAGCACGTCTGGAATCTGGCGCTCGCGCAACCAGCGACGTAGCGAGGCGGGGAGGGGACTAGTGCTGTCGGGCATGATGCTTCCAATACAAGATCAAGAAGAAACCGAATATCATCCCCCCGATGTGCGCAAAGTGTGCAATATTGCTCCCTGGTTGCGTAAACCCGAGGTAGACCTCGATGCCGGCATAAATGAGTACGAACCACTTTGCCTTGATCGGGATTGGGGGGATCAGCAAGTAGAGGGTCACGTTGGGGAAGAGCATAGCGAAGGCGATCAAGATACCAAATACAGCCCCTGATGCTCCGACCGTGGGGATGCTCATCCGAATCTGTAGCACTTGTTGCAATGCCTCGTATGCTTGTGTTGCATACGCCGTATTGTGAGGATTGGCACTCCAGGGCGCGATAATCTGCTCGTAAAAAAAGGCGTGATAGGGGGCAAAGTGTTTCGAAACAAAGTAGTCTAGCGAGTCGGGCGTCAAGTCTTGGAGTAACGCTGCGATTTGCTCTTTGAGGAGTGAAAACTCGATAAAGTTAACCAATGTGTGTATCGCCGCTGCGCCGAGCCCCGTAAAAAGGTAGTAGAACAGTAGGCGGCGACTCCCCATCTCGTACTCGAGGATGCGCCCAAACATCCAGAGGGCAAACATATTGAAGAAGAGGTGTGTGAGCCCCCCGTGCATAAAGAGGTGGGTCACGACCTGATAGGGTCGGAAGGTGGGACTCTCGGGATAGTGTAGTCCGAGTATATCGACCAGATCGATGTGTAATGCTGACTCGCCCACCCATGTTGCCACGAGGAGTAGCACGTTGATGAGTATCAAGTTTGAAACCACAGGGTATTGCGCAAATAGGTTGCGGAGCGAGTGCATGGGTTACGGGTTCGTCTTTTTTTAGGTGGCAGAGCAAAGGTTGTGCCACACTGCAGGTCTTACTTGGGCGTAAAGGTAGTTTTTTTGTGGAACTTGCCCTCTCTGCGTCTGGTTCTTTCTGCCCCACTTACCCCTGATTGCGTCTTCTGATTTTCGTTTATGTTTTCCTTAATCTCCTTACCCGCCCTCGTGGGAGCCTTAGGCGGGCCCCGTACTCTTGCCGTACTCTCGCCGTACTCTCCTCCCGTAAAGGTAGGTCATTTTAAGTGCCCCGAACGCCCTATTTTTAGACGAGTTCCTTCATTTCTTTCCTCTGTTCTTTTACTTTTCGTTTTGAAAATT
>CALHZE010000332.1 GCA_938040915.1 uncultured Bacteroidia bacterium
CTTAAAGCGATACATCTCAAAGATGTTAAATCGCATAGCTCCATAGCCGGAGATCTTGCGGGGGAGGCGGAGCTCGCGGTCGATGTTACGCGTGCCGAAGTAAGGCTCGGCGAGGTGATGCACCGCAAGCCCAAAATCGAGCAACTGGTATTCACCAGCGACCCCTACGCCGAAGTCGTAGGTAAAGCGCTTTTTGTTGGAATAAGTGAGAGGTTCGGTAGCGACTCTCTCGGTATTTAACATATCTGGGAAGACGAGCTTGTTATAGTTAGTCGCCTTCATCATAGCGCCGCCTTGCACCCCGATACGCAACCGGAAGTCATAGGTAACGTCAATCATAAATGAGTAGAAGACGTTGAGCGCGGTGTGCTGGAGGACGTAGTCCCCTTGGACGTCGTTGGTGAGGGTTGCGCCGATGGCGTGGTTGTAGTAAAGCCCGAAAGGTCTGTCGAATGAAACTCCGTAGGAGGTGTAAGGGGAGTTGGTGTTAAGCCACTGGTTCTTGTAAAAGGAACCGAAACGCATCATCCCCGAGTTTCCGACATGGGCGGGGTTGACCAATACGGGTAACTCGAGCGGCAGGGAATAAGAGAATACCTGCGCGTCGAGACTCTTTGCCATCACAAGGCAAAGAGCCAATAAGAGAAAGCCCGTTCGTAGAATAGTACGCACGCTACAACCGTTAAAAAAGACCGCGAATCTCAATACTCTGCTTTGTTTTAACGTAGAAAGTGGCGAAAAGTTATGACTCGGATTCGCTGTCGTCTACCGAACAGGCACTTTCCGCCGTAGTCGCGGGCTTCTTGCGCCGATACCACGCGTCTGCAAGCAACAGCCCGACCACCACCCCAAAAGCGCGGGGGAGCATTCGCTGCGTGAGCGAGAGCGACTCGAAGCCGTGATTGGCCAATGCATAAACGACAGAAAAGAACACCCCGCCGAGGAGCGCTCCTGCCAAACGAACCCACACACCTTTTCCACACTTCATCGTCAAAGAGATCGAACAAAAGTAAGAAAACTCTTTCAAAAGAACGCGGGAAGCTTACGCAAATTGCACCACGACAAACTTTCAAAAAAGAGAGAACTTTGTACCAAAGAAAAACACAAGACGCGATGTATCGAGGTAAGATCTGGCACGTGGTGTTATGGCTTGTCACCACTCTACTCATATTGCGGGGGCAAGAGAGCATCGCCGCGCCGCTACTCCCCATGCCGCGCAACATGGTCAATGACTCAGCACACCTTTACACCCCCGCGGAGACCGAGCGACTAGAAACGCTTTTGCGAGGCTACAGAGACTCCACGGGGCGAGACATCGTGGTAGTCACGGTGCGGGATTTTCAAGGGCGCGAGGTCAACGATTTTGCCACCCGCCTTGGTAACGACTGGGGGGTAGGGCAGCAAAGAATCAATAACGGTATCATCTTCCTTATCCGAGCGAGCCAGATGCCCCCCTACACTATGCCAGATTCGGCGCGCCAAGACATATCCGCTTGGTTAGAAACGCCGCGTGAGGGATTGGAGCGCATTCAACGTTTACCCGCCTTTTTGGAGCATCTGCAAGAGACGACATCTGAGGATTGGAGAGACGCGCGCCCCACAGGAGACTATGGCGAAGGGTATATCGCCACAGGGCGAGGGATGGAAGGCGTCATCCCCGACGTCCTAGCGACGCGTATCATGCGCAATGTCGTAGCTCCCTTCTGCGTATCGCAACGTTACGCGGAGGGTACCGAGGTCGGCGTCTATGCCCTGATCGCCGCTTTAGCAGGTGACGAAGCTTCTATTGCCAGCTTAAATGCATCAAAAGAAGAGAGCGGAGGCGGTTGGTTAAAAATCGTAGTGGCGGTAGTACTCTTCTGGATCGTACGCCGTTTCATGAAAGGCTCGTCGAGTGGGTCTCTCTTCTCTGGAAGTCCCTCGAGAGGAGGCTCATCGCGAGGAGGTTATTCGGGCGGAGGAGGTTCGTTCGGCGGCGGAGGAGGAGGAAGCCGGTTCTAGAATAGCGAGTCCTCACGCCGGAGGAGCGAGGGAGGAGAAGGAAGGCGGCACGTTGTGCCAAGTTGCGGGCGTAGCACGATACGCCCCAGCAAGGGGACGGAAAACTGTATTTTGACACACTTACGGAGTCTTTGCTCATTCACACAAGACGAAGTTTCCCAACAGAGGGTATTTTGCCCCTTAAGCCACAAAAACAATGCATCTAAACCAAACACAACGTGTAAGCCTACTACTTATCATAGCCCTATTAGCATTATACCAAGCGGTAAGTGCGACGCCGCTACTCCCCATGCCGCGCAATATGGTCAACGACTCGGCACACCTTTACACCCCCGCGGAGACCGAGCGACTAGAAGCGCTTTTACGAAACTACAGAGACTCCACGGGACGGGACATCGTGGTGGTCACGGTGCGGGATCTTCGAGGGCACGAGGTCAACGAGTTTGCCACTCGCCTCGGTAACGACTGGGGGGTGGGGCAACGCGACGTAAATAATGGGCTTATCTTCTTGCTTGTGCCGAGCCGCATGCCGGCTTATGAGCTCCCCCCAGAGGCGCACGAACGTAGCGAACAGTGGTTAGCTCTCGGCACAGACTCCGCGCGACTTAACCGCCTGCCCGATCTATTGAAGCACTTCGTGACGTTGACGAATGAGCGTTGGAAAGAGGGGTGTCCGGCGGGCTACTATGGCGAGGGGTATATCGCCACGGGACGCGGTATGGAGGGAGCATTGCCCGACATCCTTGCAATGCGGATTATGCGTGATATCGTCGCCCCATACGCCGCGGCACACCGTTATGCGGAGGGGACGGAGGCGGGGGTATATGCTATTATGACGATCGTTGCAGGCGACGCCTCATCGCTTAGTGCACTACAATCCGAGGCGACGCACTCGTCAGAGGGGTGGCGGATCGTCGCGTGGCTTCTACTCGGGGTCGTGGGGTATGTAGCCGCGGGTTATGGGGTGGGGCTTTTGATAGTCCTGTTGCAGTCACTGGGGTATCTTTTCCGTTATTGGGGAAGTAAGAAGTTACAGCGCCAGTATCGCCTCGGACAGTATTGGCGTCAAGAGACGAAGCAGTCGGCACGGCGTGTCTTGCGCAGAGTGCCGTCGATCTTGTGGGATATCTTCACATTCCTCTTGGCGAGCGTCCTCAGAGGGCGCAGCAGTGGGAGTGGCGGAAGCAGCGGACGCGGGCGCTACTCGGGTGGCGGAGGTTCGTTTGGCGGCGGAGGCGGGGGGAGTCGGTTCTAAGTTAGATTAACGAGCTTCTGGCACGGAAGACGGAGGGGAGGTAGCCCGTCATCCGCTTGAAAAACTTAATGGAGTCAGGCGGGGCATCAAAGCTGGGAGTATAGGTCTTCTCGATAAAACTCGTGGATGTGTAGCACGGCATATAATATTTCGGGGCGTGGCTCGCAATGAGTCACGCCCCTTTTACGATAACAAGGGAGCAGGGGGAGAGCTCACGGGTTCAGCCATCCGTCAGACAGTCTTGTGACAAGGCGTGCGTCGAAGTAGGCCATATCCATGGAGAGGAGGGTTTTGCCGCGGTAAATTCGCAAGTTATCGTCTCGCTCGACCACGAGGGCGACATCGGGAATCCCAGCCTCGTTGGTTAAGACGAGGGGGAGGAGAAGTTGCACCTTATTTTCATACCAGTGTGGGATGGCGATTTTATAGTCTCGGCGGATTTGCCCCACGAGCGACTGTATCGCCCCGAGGATGAGTGTGCTCGCCATCTCTAGGTTCTCTTGTAGGATGGGAGGTAAGCGATCTTTGGCGTGATCGAGAAAATGGTCGAGGTCGGGCTCAATGGAATAGTCGGTGTTGAAGATCAAGTCTTTGATATCGGTAATATAGGTCGCCAGCTCGGGGATCGCGGGGTAAGGGCTAAGCTTTTTGGAGTCTGATTTGCAGAAGACGTGGAAGACCCAGTCTGACTGATTGAGCTCCTCGGCTCTCTTATTTCTGAAGAAAGTCACGAAGATATCTTTTCCTTTTGAGGTTTGTAGCCCCGTATTGAAACAAGCTTTGTCGTTGTCTTCGGAGTAGACAATCTTGTTTTCTTCTTGTAGGCGCAAGAAGGTATAATTGAGATAGTTGGTCAGGATAGGATAGCTCTGGTTGGCGTACTGTTTTACAAAATTGGGATTGTTGAAATGCCAATTCTCTTTTTGAGCCATAGCGGCAAGGATAGCAAAGCTGTTTTCCCAATTCTCTCCTTCTGCTGCGCGAAAAGGGAAATAGGCAAAAATCTCTCTAGGATCCTGATATCGATATCGTCTAAGTAGGGAGCTGTAAGCCATGAGTCCTCGTTTTTTTATTTTTATAATGTTTGTCGTTGCGCTCGTAGGAGGGGAGGAGCGCGCCATCCGTCCCACCCTTTTTTTACTAATAGACGGCAATTTCAAATAGAGAGGTGGGTACGCATGGGTGCAAAGCACCAACTCAAAGGTATTTATTTTCCCCAAAAGGCTGGCTTACGCAGACGCGTTGAGAGTGTCGACAGAAATGGTGTCGGCGAGGATCGCGCTAAAGTGTTTCCGTTGTGGGTTTACGGAAAAGAGGGGGAAACACCAAAAAGGGGGACGCGCACGCCCCCCTTTACATTAGGCAAAGAAATAGACTACCTTTTCGAACCCTTGAACTCCTCGGTGCCTGTGACAAAACTGCGTTTGTAGTAGAGTTCGGAGGCGGTGAAATAGCCTTCGCCTTGGAAGAGTAATCCTTTGAACTCAAAGGTAATCTTTCCCCCTTTGTTTTCCTTCACCTTGAAAGCGACCTTGACAAGACCTGCAGAGATGCCTCCGTCGATGCCCTCGGTCTCGCTTTTTTCCACGGTAACGGTTATTTTTTTGGTAGAGTTAATCTCGCGACCGGTGAGGGTCATGGTGGTCTTTTCCTCGCCCTCGTAGGAGCCGAAGACTTCGGATAAGCTCAGACTCTTCTGCGGAGAATCTTTCTTGCAACCGGTGAGAGAAAAGAGTAGGAGGGCGGCGGCAGGAATGAGCAATAATCGTGCGTTCATCTCTATTGTTCTGGTTCTAGGATGCTCACTTTCTTATACTTATTTGTGCCGTGGTTGTTACAGGTAGCCCTGTTTACGAGCCTAAAAGAGGTAGGTTGTCCCAACCGACCAGTAGGGTTGCGTGAACAAAAAGAAGGGAATGGGGGCAAGCTCGAAGTTGAGACTCCAGTGTTCGGAGAACGTACGCCTCCAACCAAAGAAGACGTCAAAACCGTAATGCGGATTCCAACTTGCCTTATAGTCGTTAATTAGGGCTGCTCTCGTATACCATATATTCAACCCGTTAAGGACTCCGCCATAGTAGTCCGTCTTACCTACATGCTTATGTAATGCCACTCTCGTATTAAAAGCATGAAGAGCGCCAAAGGTCGTACCCACATAGCCTCCGACACCGAGCGAAAAGTTAGAGCCAAAAAGATTGCTCGCTACGCAATATTCGTAGGACAGGCTGAAATGGGGTACGACATACATTTTTAGCCCAAAATTGGCATTCACGAGTTGACGCCCTTTGGTAAACTCGCCGCGTGCGTGTGCTGTGTTGTCGACGAAGCTCATGGCGAGCAGGAAGCATAAGATCCAAAGACCTTTCAGATTGATTTTAGACATGAGAACTTTATTAGTTGTTAAGTCGAAAGAAGATATTGCACAACCCGAAACCACGGTTTAGGCGGACATAGCACGCTACGCCGAAATCGTAATCTTACTGCTAATCAACTGCATCGTTGCGTTTGCAAAAGAAGAATTGTGCAATGATGTCCGAAAATAAAGAGAGCGGAGGGTAAAAAGGACTCGCTTGGCAGGCTACCCCATCGGCGACGACGCCTAAAAGGTTTAGTCTTGATGCCGCAAAGTTTTTTTTCCGGCGACATTACCAAATCTTTTACTCCCTTTTAGCAAAATATTTTTGTTCTAAAGAGTAAAGACGCTATATATCTGACACCTAGATACGAAAAAAGCGACCCTATAAAAGAGTCGCTTTCCGCGATTTTGCGACAAAAGGCATTTTACGCCCGAAAACATGAAGGATGCTATTCGGCTATTCACTTCCCGAGCAATCGGGGTTATTTCTGGCTCAAAAGGGCTGTTATGGGTAAACGAAAACGGGAGTGGCAACGAACCACCGCAGAGCGCCTCGCCTCTGACGCACTGAGCGGTATCGGAAGAGCTCTCTACCGAGTGGGGGCTCTTTCTCCAGCGGCACGTTCTGTGCTAAGTTTTGTACGGACACATCGCGATGCGTCCGGCGCTAAGGGCGCGCGGCCCGTGCGGGCGACAAGCGGGTAGGCGGATTGGGTGGGCGCGGCGTTGCCGCGAGTTGCGGGTTTAGCACGCTAAACCCCTACAGGGGAATGAGGAGCAATGAGGATTCCCATAACATATATTGCGTTCCATCGCACGGACGCATCGCGTTGCGTCCGGCGCTAAGGGCGCGCGGCCCGTGCGGGCGACAAGCGGGTAGGCGGAT
>CALHZE010000333.1 GCA_938040915.1 uncultured Bacteroidia bacterium
ATCCTCCGCGGTGAGCCCCTTGTGGGGAAAAAGCTCGTTGAGGTAACCCAACGCGCCGCCTTTCCCATCCACGAACTCGAAATAGGTGAAACGTTGGAGGTGAGAGACCCTCGAGCAAACCTCTATCGCATCTCCTGCGAGTCGTTCTTTGATCGCGGCTTCCCGCGTCGCTACTGGATTATCGAGACACTCACCGACTCCATGCGTGCTCACGAACGGGCTACCTACACCAAGCTTATCCGAATGTGTGCCCACGAGGTGAATAATACAGCCGGTAGTCTCAACTCGTTGCTCGATACTTGCGTCTCCTACCTCAGCGAGACTCCCGACGGAGCGCCATACGCCGAAGCGCTAGCTACGGGCGAGCAGCGTCTGCAAGAACTCGTCGGTTTCATAGCCCGCATCGCAGAATTAGCGAAACTCCCACCGCCCGAGAAGAGTCCCCTTGAACTCGACGAATTCCTCCGTGAAATGGTGGCGCGTCACCGTCTTCAGTTCCACGAACAGGGGGTGAACTTACGTTATAACCCCATAGCAGCAGGCATAACCATCGCGGCAGACCGTTTCCAGCTCGGGCGTGTCTTAGAGAATATTCTCAAAAATGCACGCGAGAGCATAGAGCCTTCCTCAGGTGGCGAGATTGTGATCTCTGTAGAAGAAAATGCGCGTGGCATCGAACTCGTTGTCGCCGACAACGGGACGCCGATAGCTCCTGAGCGTCAGGCGCAGCTCTTTATGCCATTCTTCACTACGAAGGCAGGGGGGCAGGGTCTAGGGCTTCTCCTGTGTCGCGAGATCCTCGAAGCGCACGGCTTTTCGTTCTCTTTGCAAACCGAGCTTGACGGGTGGACGCGCTTCCGGATCGCTTTTGACTAGGGGCGTTGCCGTTACCCTTCGTTGCACCTACGTATTTTTACCGATGTGCGCATTAGGTGACATGACTACCTTTGCCGTAGATAGAACGTTCTTAAAACACGTTGTACAATGAAAAAACTAGTACTGTTTGGCGCAGCATTGTTGATGCTTGCTGCGAACACGTGGGCTCGAGACTGGTATGTGTCGGCAACCACGGGGGGAAATCGGAATGACGGCTCGAAAGGCGCGCCGCTTAAAGATCTGCAGAAGGCGATTAACCAAGCTACTGCAGGCGATAAAATCTATATCGCCGAGGGAAACTACACGGGTGCGCTTGACATAGGTTACATCTCGCTTGACAAGCCTGTGGAACTCTACGGTGGTTACACGACAGACTTTGCCTCGCGTAATATTCTAAAGAACCGTACTACGATCTATACCGAGCCCAAGCATAACGGCACGGCGGGGAGTAAGGGGCTTATCCACCTCGAAGACAAGATCACCCCAGGGAAGACGGTGGTTGACGGCATCCTTTTCGACCGTGGCGCGGCAAACAACTATAAGCCAGCGTCTACTAGCGAAGTGAAGGGGCTGTTGACCGGTATCATGGTTCCCGATCAGAAGCAGACCGAGAAGCCCGCAATCTATGGGCAGACCAAGGGCGAGATGATCATCCGCAACTGCGTCTTTAACAACATGACCAACTATGCGCTTCAGTTCAGCATTGACAACGGGGCGCCGGTAAAGATTGAAAACAATGTCTTTACCGCAGTGCGTTACGCAGCGATTCAGCTTACGGGGCGTAAGGCAAATGTGTGTGCGCCGGTAGAAATTTGCTACAACACCATTCTTTTCGTGTGGACGCGTACCAAGACCTTCGAAGATATGGGCTATGGCATTCGCTCCTTCTCGGGCACAAGTCTCAATATCCACGACAATGTGCTCGGGTTAACCTACAACGGCGCTATCGACCTCGGTCACAGCACCGGCTGGCGTTGGGGAGAAAAGGTGCGTGCCGACAAGAATGCCTTCTTCATGAACAAGGCGGGTGACATCAACCTCCCCTCGGGCGGTGGTATGTTCCTACAGAGAAGGGCAGAAGATTTTGAGGATGTCGACCTCCTTGAGACCGCCAGTGGAAACTATGAGCTTAAGGATGTGCAGGGGCTCAAGAACGCCATCGACCCAGCTTACCTTGGGGGGTTCTTGTCTGCAACCTACACAGAGTCTACCGACTATGACCCCAACAGTAGTGCGAACCAATTCCGTTCGGCTATGGGGATGAACCAAGTGGGGACGATTCAGTCAAAGGTTACAATGTTTATGAATCGTTACCCGATTGAGAGCAGCATCAAGTGCTTTGGCGCGGTGAAGGGCGTGGGGGCGCAATTGCCGAAATAAGTTTCATGTTCCTATTCGTTTAGGTGGGAGACCGTTCCTCGGCGTGAGGGGCGGTCTCTTTTTTATAGTACGGAGGCTACCATTGATGAGCAGACTGTCGGGTTGCGGGGGGGATAGTCTTGTTATGGGAATGACGTTCGTTTACTAGTCAACAGTAATGGTTTACTAGTCTGCGATTTAATGAAAACAACAATATACCTCCGTTTACTTTCCATTCGGAGGAGATGTTTCGCCGCTCATCAATAGAATACGATAAAAAAACTTCGGCAAGAAACTATTAGGACGTTGATTTGCGTTCTATGTATACCTCAAGCGGATAGAGTGTCCATCACCTCGGGGCGTTCGCCTGCCATTATTTATCATACGGTTCAAAACAAACTACTTTATAATGAAAAGACGTATATGTTACGGCTTGTTGCTTGCCGTGCTGCTCTCCCTTTGGGGGACGCACAGCGCGCTAGCATATCAAGCCAATGCCTTTGTCACGAGGTGGCGAGGCTCGACGGCCGAAGACAGCAAGTTGCGTGTCATGGGGGCAGATGGAAAGCTGACCTATTACAAGGTCACTAGTGGCACGATCAACAAGGTCGGTGACGAGGTGAGTCTGAATATATCTGACGGTAAGAAGTTTACTACTATCAACTTTAAGACCGAGGCAGGGCAGGAGTATTTGGTAGAGATCACAGGTCCTAAAGTCTATGCTTTTCAAGTTGGGACGCCTAACGACTTCGTCGAGGTGCTCCAGTGGGGGAATATTAAGTGGCAGAGTTTGAGCGAGGCTTTCAAAAATTGTGCGAAGCTTAAGAATTTGCCTGACGCGGCACCCGATCTCTCTGCATGCGGATCGCTTTCGGGTATGTTTCAAGGCTGTACGGAGTTGGTAACGATTCATGCCGACAAGTGGAACGACGCTGTGAGCAATGTAAACCATTTTGGCTCGATGTTTTCGGGTTGCCAGCTCTTTAACGATAATGTGAGTGGTTGGAACGTCGAGAACATCTTGAGCATGAATAGCATGTTTGCCAACTGTGGAAAGTTTAACCAAAACCTCTCGGCGTGGGGACCAAAGCTCAAGCGTGTGAGGTCGATGGTTAGCGTCTTTCAGTCGTGTATCGCGTTTGAAGGGGCGGGGCTTGAGGATTGGAATGTCTCTAACGTAGAGAATTTCAGCTACATGTTTATCAACTGCTCGGCGCTTACCATGAAACCCGAAAAGTGGGATGTGAGTAAGGCACAGAGCCTAGCGAGCATGTTTTCGGGTTGTAGCTATTTTGAGGGGCAACTCGACAAGTGGAATGTGAAGAACGTCACCGATTTCTCTTACATGTTCTCCAACTGTGGGCGTTTTCAAGGTAAGGTAGATGAGTGGCTCGTCGGTGAGAATTCGGCCACAGATCTGACGGCAATGTTCCGTGGTTGCGGTAAGTTTAATGGTGACATCCGGAGGTGGAATGTCTCGAAGGTAACGAACATGAGTTACCTGTTTTCACAGTGTGTACAATTTGCTCAAAATATCTTTGAATGGGACGTCGCACAGGTTACCGATATGAGTTACTGTTTCGACGGGTGTGTCAATTTTACCCACGACCTCCAGTCATGGGATGTGAGTAATGTGCTCTCTATGAGGGGGATGTTCCGAGGCGCTAAGAATTATAACCGGAGTTTTGAAGCGTGGAAAGATCGCGTGAGCAACGTGACCGACTTCTCAGAGATGTTCCAAGGGTGTAGCGATTTTACGGGCTCTGGGCTCAATGGGTGGAATGTCGCGCGCGGCGAGAATTTCGCGTGGATGTTCTCGGGTTGTTATGCGTTCAACGGTATAATCACTCGTTGGAATATGGGCAAAGCCAAATCGACGAAGCGCATGTTTAACGAGTGTACTGTTTTCAATGCCGATATCTCGTCGTGGCGTCCCCTGCGAGTCGAGGACGCCTCGGGGATGTTTGCCAATGCTAAGGCGTTTCATCGCGACCTGAAAGATTGGCGTATGCCGCGCCTCATCGACATGTCATTTATGTTTGCGTGGTGTGATGAGTTTGAGTGTGAGCTGAAGGATTGGGACGTTGCTCAGGTACGCAACTTTGAACAGACCTTTGTCAATTGCTTTAAGTTTAGGAGTGATCTCAGCTCGTGGGACGTGAGCAACGGAGAGAACTTCGCGGGCATGTTCCGCTATGCTAGAAGTTTTACTTCTGACCTGAGCAGGTGGAATGTCTCCTTGGCGACGGATATGAAGCAGATGTTTTATGAGGCATCGAAATTCACTTCTGATTTGAGCCGTTGGAACGTGTCGAAGGTGACCGACATGAGTGAGATGTTCTACAGAGCGAAGTTCTTTAACTCAGACATCTCGCAGTGGAAGGTGAGTCATGTAACCGACATGAGTGGGATATTTGAAGAAGCTGCGGCATTTAACTGTCCCCTTGGCTCGTGGGATATCTCGGGGCTTACCAATAAGAACATCTCTTTAAGCAAGTGTGGGATGGGGGTCGCTAACTATGAGCGTACCCTCTTGGGTTGGCTACACCTCGATGGTGTCCCCCATGGGATTCAATTGACGGCCGATGAACTTCGTTATCGCAAGGATAGTGAGGCAGCAACGGCGCGCAAGACCCTTCATGATACGAAGGCATGGAATATTACCTTAGACCGTGAAAGCGACGGGCCATCATTCCGAAAGCTTGAGTTGACGCCCACGTTGACGACCATCAACCTCGGCGAAGAGCATGAGGTGACCTATAAGATTACTCCCCACGAAGATAACCCAGTGCTCAATTGGACGAGCACAAACGAGAGCGTCGCTGCTTATGACTCCAATACTGGGAAAGTGAAGGGGAAGAAGGTCGGCTCGGCGATTATCCGTTGCCAAGTCGGGAGCGACAATAGCGAGCGCGCTTATGACGAGCTCTTCGTTAATGTGGTCATCTTGGTAGAGAAATTAGAGTTTAAGCAACCGAAGTATGACAATCTCCCCGTGGGCGAGACGTTTGACTTTGCGAAGGAGCTGACTATTACCCCGCCGAACGCGACCAACAAGCGCTTGCATTGGGAGTCGTCGCGTCCCGATATTATCTCCATTGATGAGAATACGGGGTTGGCTACCACCTTTATCAAGAATCCGGCAGCTATCGGCGAGGCCGTGATCTCGGTTTGGGCAACCGACCAAGAAAAAACGCACGCAGCGAAGGCAGAAGTGCCCGTCAAGGTGGTTGAGATTGATGCCACATCTATTGTGGCAGATCCACAGGAAGTGAATGCTAAGCCCGGTTCGCGCCTCCAACTCGGGGTGCTGTTTACCCCCGCTAACACGACACACCGTCAAGTAACGTGGTCGTCGCCAGACGCGAACCTCATCGAGGTGTTGGACGCAGCTAAGGGGCTCATTCTTGTCAAAGACAAGGAGAGCGACCCAGAGTATGGCGGTTTCGCTGTAGACCTTACGGTGAAGCATACAACTCCTCATGGTACGCTCGAGGCTACCTGTCGTGTGAATGTGTTGGTGAAGAACCTCACCTTCCCAGAAAAGCTGACGGTTTCGCCCGAGGTGCTCGAAATGGATATCCACGAGGAAAAGCAAATTACAGCCACCCTTGTTCCCTCACATGTTTTCAATACCGACTTGGTGTGGGCGACGAAAAACAGTAAGGTGGCTACGGTGAAAGACGGTAAAGTGACCGGCGTGGGTAAGGGCGAGACTATCATTACGGTCTGGTCTGTGGTTGACCGCAACGTCTTTGCGCAAACCAAAGTCAAGGTTAACGAGGTGCTCGTAAGCGACATTATCTTTGATAAGACGGTAGCGAATTACGTCGCAAGCGACGACCTCTTTGAGTTCCCCGAGGAGGTAGAATCCACCATCCCTTACCGCCTCGAACCGAGCAACGCCTCAAACCGCGAGGTGAAGTGGGAGTCGGAAAACACCGAGTGGGTCTCCGTTGACGAGCACACGGGGCGTCTGAAGGGTTTGCCGGCTGGCAAGAGCAAGGTGGTTACCATCAAGGCAACAGCCTTGGGAGGCTCTAACATCTACCGAGAGTGTAAGGTGCGTGTGGTCGAACTCTTAACACCACGGAGCATCTCCATCCAGCAAGATCTTTTCGTAATGCCCGACACACGCGGACAGTTTGACGTGATCTATGACCCTGAGGAGGTAACCGACCGCCTTGTGACGTGGGAGTCGTCTGACCCGAATATCTTCGCGGTCTACTCCGATGGTTCGTATTGGGCGCGCGAGGCAGGGAATGTGAAGGTCACGGTGACCCTCGTTTCTGACCCGCGCAAGCAGGCAAAGTGTAACGTAAAGGTGTTGCCACGCCTTGCCACCCAATCGCTGAGTATCGTTAAGGAATTGAGCCTCGGGCTCGGCGCTGAGTATAAGTATACGCCAGAAATCTTGCCCGTGAATGCAACCGACCGAGACTTGGTGTGGACACTCGTTGCTGGCAAGAAGAACATCACCCTCGACGCGCACACGGGGATCGTCAAAGGGATAGCGCTGGGGAGCGCGCGGATCAGCGTGGCGCTCAAGAGTAACCCCACCATCAAGGCGACGTCTGACATCGTGGTCGTCAACAAGAAACCCTTGACGTCTGACATCAAGTTTAAGGAAGAGAGCTATGAAGTAGAAGAGGGGCATAGCCTCGATCTCGAGCTCGAGTATACGCCAGCCGATGCCAATGACCTTACCCTCGAGTTTAAGTCAGAGAACGAAACTTATGTGATGGTTGTCAATTCGCCTGCTTCCTATGCGGCAGCGCGCATCCACGGGCGTCTCTTCACTGACAACCAGTGGATAACGATCACGGGGACAAACTTGGTAACTCAAAAAACCTTTACAACAAAAGTGAGGGTGCTTGCGCCTAAGGGTAGCGAAATCCCTGCGCCGAGCGAGTTCTCCACGGTGCTCCCGTCGCTTACCATCCTTGAGGGTAACACGGGGTATATAGAGTTGAAGGATCTCAAGCCCAAGAACTCTGACCCGCGCAAGCTCGATTGGCACTCAGAAAACGAAACCGTAGCCACGGTATCTCCCACGGGGAGCGTCTTCGGTAAGAAGGCGGGGCAATCGACCATCACGATCAGTGGTAATGGGCATAGTGCAACGATTGTGGTCTATGTGGTAAAACAGGGAGCGACCCCAGGTCCTACCCCGCAACCGAACCCCGACCCCAACAACCCGAACAATCCTGACCCGAATAAGCCCGCGTTAGAAAACTTCTTTGCGCCGGAAAATACGCCAGTAGGGGTCGTTGTGGGGGGTAAGACTTACATCCACCTCAAAACGCAGCCAGAAGGGGCAAACACGGGCAATTTGACATGGACTTCGGAAGACCCCGCGATTGCAGAAGTAAAGAACGGTGTCTTGACAGGGATCGCCGTCGGGGATACCAAGGTGACCGTCAGTGACAACAACGGCAAGAGCGTGACCTTTGACGTGAAGGTCTTTGAAAGACCCGCGACCGAGGATCCGAACAAGCCAAGCCTGATTGATTTTGAGGCGCCCGAAAAGCTTCCGGTAACCATCGAGTTGGGCGGAAAGACGAAAGTGAAACTCCGCGTAATTCCAGAGAATGCTGACATCAGTCGTCTGAAGTGGGAATCGGGTGACCCAACGAAGGTCACGGTGGATGAGAATGGTGTATGCTCAGGTCTTGCCGTAGGGGAAACAACGCTTAAGGTCTCTGACCCCATCAGTGGGCGCAGCGTCACCTTTGCCGTAGAGGTTAAGGCAGCGAATAACCCGAACAACCCCGACCCGAGCAAGCCGGCACTCGAGGAGCTCCTCGGTGTAGAAAATGACCCCGTGGGTGTGGTCGTGGGAGGCTTTACCTACGTGCACCTCAAGACGAAACCCGAAGGGGCTGACACGAGCGGTCTGACGTGGGAGTCTGAAAACACGAGCATCGCCGACGTGAAGAATGGGGTCTTGATGGGCATTGCGAAGGGGGAAACCAAGGTGAAGGTGACGGACAAGAATGGCAACGCCATCACGTTCAACGTAAACGTGGTAGAACGCCCCAGCACCGAAGACCCCAATAAGCCGAGCCTGATTGACTTTGACGTACCCGCGAAACTCCCCGTAGGCGTGGTGTTGGGCGGTAAGACAAAGATCCGCCTCAAGGTGACCCCGATAGGTGCTGATATCAGTCGCTTGAAGTGGGAGGCGGCTGACGAAACGAAGGTTACGGTCGATGAAAACGGTGTAATGTCGGGTCTTGCGATCGGTAAGACGACCATCAAGGTCTCTGACCCCGTGAGCGGGCGTAGCATCGAGTTTGAGGCTGAGGTCGTTGAGAACACCGGTGACCCGACCAAGCCGATTATGAACGACTTTGACAAGAAAGACGACAAGCCCGTCAAGGTGAAGGTCGGTCAGGAAGCCACCCTCCCGATTGTCACCGACCCTGAGGGGGCAGACAAGAGCCGCCTCGAGTACGAGTCGTCTGACCCGAGCATCGTTACCGTAGACAAGGACGGTAAGATCAAGGGGGTGAAGCCGGGCAATGCGAAGGTGAAAGTGACCGACCCCGTGAGTGGCAAGACGATAGAGTTTGATATTCGGGTGGTGGAAAAAACGACAGACCCGTCGAAGCCTTCGCTTGAGTCCTTCTCGGTGGTACGGAGCGCACTCTACGTGGTTAAGAACTTCGATGCGATCGTGCCGCTTAACGTTGAGCCCGAGAATGCAGATGTGAGTGGGCTTGTATGGTCTACGCAGGATGCGGGGATTGCCGCGGTGAGTGAAAGTGGCGTGATTACGGGGGTAGCCCTCGGTCAGACGGTGGTGACCGTTGTAAATCCTGCTACGGCAGTGTCATACGCGATAAACGTGACGGTGATTGCCGAGGAAACGACGGCGGTAGAAGAAAACCTGTTGGCGGATGTGACCGCAGTGCCCAATCCGTTCGCTACACAGTTGACGGTGCGTGGTTACAAGAGCGAGAATGGTCGTTATGAGTTGACGAGCTTGGGTGGCGTGACCCTCCGAGCAGGTAGCCTCTGGAGTGGCGAGACGCAGATTGAGACGACCGACCTGCCGACGGGGTTATACCTCCTCCGCCTCACGACCGCGACGGGCGAAACCAAGACCCTTAAGGTGGTCAAACGATAGTGGCATAAAGTAGTTTATATATTGAGAATCTCTTCTCTGATACACGGTTCGTCTGTGTAATGTAAAGGGGTTGCCTCCCGCGAGGCAACCCCTTCTTCTTGCTACGGGCACAATACATAAAATTGTCCCCGTCAACATACTTCCCTACGACTTTGCCTCTGCGGCAAACTCTAACAGCTTGGCGACATACTTGCCGAGGATGTCAAACTCGAGGTTTACGACCGTCCCGACGGTGAATGTGTGGAAGTTGGTATGGTCGTGTGTGTAGGGGATGATCGCTACCTGAAAGCCCCCTTTACGCGAATTGACCACCGTGAGGCTTACGCCGTTGACCGTGATCGAGCCCTTCTCTACGGTAATCATCCCCTTCTGCGGCTCATATTCGAAGGTGTAGAGCCAACTCCCATCCTCGGGGGTTACCGCAGTGCAGCGTGCCGTCTGGTCTACGTGCCCTTGGACGATGTGCCCGTCGAGACGTCCGTTCATCATCATGCTCCGCTCGAGGTTTACCTTACTCCCCACTTCGAGCAAACCGAGGTTAGACTTGCGGAGGGTCTCCTCGATGGCCGTCACGGTGTAGTGGGTGGGCTGGAGGTCTACCACCGTCAGGCACACCCCGTTGTGGGCAATGCTTTGGTCAATAGTGAGCTCGGAAAGAAACGAACACGAGAGCGAAAGGTGTACATTACCGCCCTCGCGCGTGATGGCGCGTACAACACCGACTTCTTCTATAATGCCAGAAAACATTTCGTCTTTATTTATGAGTTACTAGGATACAAAAGTAGGTGTAACGTGGAATTTTATTGTCCCCCTCGGACAATTTTTCCCGTCTTTCACGTTACTATTAAACACATCGTGTATTCTGGAGGCAGAAACTAACTAGTTAGTAGGATGAAGATAAAACGTATAACTCTTTACGGCATACTGTTGCCGTTACTCTTCGTTTTAAGCGGAGGGGAGCTCTGGGCGGGTGCTTATCAACCTGGGGCTTTTGTCACCAAGTGGAAAGGATCGAACGCGAACAAGACCGAGCTACAGCTTAAGGGGAAAGATATCAAGATTTGGGTCTACAAGACCTCTGGTACGCGCCCCACCGACCCCACGGCTACGCTGGGGAAGGATAAGGAAATTGACTTTGAGAAGTGGAGCTTTGACACAGCCGAAGGGCAAGAGTACTATGTAGAGATGCTCGGCGACCTAAAGTCGATCAAGGTCGATTCGTACCCCGATTTGCGAACCATCGAGCAGTGGGGAAATATCCGCTGGGAAACACTCTACGCGGCGTTTAAAGATTGTAACCAGCTTACCATCCCCACTACGGCTGGGGCGCCTGACCTTACACGCTGTACGTCACTCGTGAGCGCGTTTGAGGGGTGTAAGAACGCAAATTTTATTACGATCAATGCCCCCCAGTGGAATGTCTCCAAGGTGCAGTATTTCAGCTCGATGTTCCTCGGCTGTTCCTACTTCAACGACAACGTCGGGGGGTGGAACATGTCAAGCGCTGCGACCATGTCTCAGATGTTTCAGGGGTGCGGAAAGTTTAATCAGGACCTCTCTAACTGGGGCGGCGATAAGCTGAAAAAGGTGCGCAACTTTAATCAGCTCTTCCACGAGTGTACCCTGTTTACAGGGAAAGGGCTTAAGACGTGGAACGTCTCCAACGTGGAGTCGTTTTCTTATACCTTTTATCGTTGCATCAATTTCAACGAAGATATTTCGGCATGGAAGGTAGACAAGGCCACCGACTTCAGTAGCATGTTCTCGGGGTGTAAGTATTTCGATCAAAACATCTCGGGCTGGAAGGTCAAGAACGCCTCCAAGTTTAAGAACATGTTTAGTGGTTGTGAGGTTTTTAAGGCAGACCTCAAAGATTGGCTCAAGGGGACGAACAATGCCACCGATATCTCAGGCATGTTCGCTGGCTGTCAAGCGTTTACAGCGGATGTCTCGGGGTGGGATGTGTCGCGCGTGACCGATATGTCGACCCTCTTCTACGGCTGTAAGAATTTCCATCGCGACCTCCGCAATTGGAAAGTGGGCAACGTGACCAACATGGCACAGATGTTCGAGGGGTGTGGTCTGTTTAATTGCGATCTTTCTAAATGGGAGGTCAGCAAGGTCACCAACATGTCTGGCATGTTCGCTGGCTGTACCCAATTCTCTCAAAATCTCTCTGAGTGGAAAAAGAAGGTGCTTAATGTGACCGACTTCTCGCGGATGTTCAACGGCTGTAGCAATTTCACGGGGCATGGGCTTGAGGAGTGGAATGTGCAAAACAGTACCAACTTCGCTTACATGTTCTTCAAGTGTAGGGAGTTCGTCGCTGACTTGAGTCTATGGAAGATGGAAAATGCGTTATCGACGCGCCATATGTTCAACCAAGCCTCGAAGTTCAATAGCAATATCAGCAAATGGAGACTCTCGAACCTCGAGGATGCGGCGGGGATGTTCTCTGAGTGTCGCAAATTCGACCAAGACCTTAGCGGCTGGCGTATGCCCAACCTGAAAAATATGTCGCAGATGTTTAACGCCTGCGATTTATTCCATGCAGACCTTTCCAACTGGGATGTCTCGCAAGTGAAGAACTTTATGGGGGCGTTCTGTTGGGCAAAGAAATTTAATTGCGACCTCTCGAGCTGGGATGTGAGCAACGCCACCGACATGAGCCAAATGTTCCTCGGTGCACAAGACTTTGCCGGCGATATCTCAAAGTGGGATGTCTCCAACGTGACCGATATGCACCAGATGTTCCTCTATGCCTATAAGTTCAATTCCGATCTTTCGGCGTGGGACGTTTCCAACGTCGAGGACATGAGCCGTATGTTTGAGTGGACACAAGCCTTTAACGCCGACCTGTCGAAGTGGAACGTCTCCAAGGTCACCAACATGGAGCGAATCTTCTCTAATGCCAAAGCGTTTGACTGCTCGCTCGGCAAATGGGATCTCCAGAGTCTCGGTGGTACGCTCACGCTCGCGGGGTGTAACATGAGCATCGCCAACTATGACCGCTCGCTCATCGGTTGGAATGCCAACGAAAATACGCCCACTGATATCACAGTGGATGCTTCCTCTGCAATTAAGTACCTCGACGGCGAGACGGCACACAACAATTTGACGACCAAGAAGCGTTGGACTTTTGTTGAAGACCAAAAGGCAACGCTCAAGAAGCTCGCCTTAGACAAGACCGAGATGCTCTTAGACAAGGGCACCAAGCAAGCCATTACGGCGACCGTGAGTCTGCCGGCAAACCCGCCTGCGGTTGATAAGATCAAGTGGAAGAGCAGTGACCCCACGGTGGCGGTTTACCACGAGGCTACCAAGGAGATCGAGGGGCTCAAGGTGGGGAAGGCGATCATTACTGCCGAAGTCGAAGGGAGCAGCGATCGTGCCTACGATTTGTGCTTCGTCACAGTAGCCATCTTGACTAGAGATCTTAACTTCAAGCAAGAGAACTATAACAAGATCCCGCTCAACGAGTCTTTTGACTTTGCAAAAGAGCTCGTGGTGAACCCCAACAACGTGACCGACGGGCGCTTGCAGTGGGAGTCTCAAGACCAAGGCATCTTAGAGATTGATAAGGAAACGGGGCTTGCCGTGGCTAAGGCGATTGGCCCGACAAAGATCACCGTGCGTGCGCTAGACGGTTCGTTGAAGTCGAAGACCATTGATGTGGCTGTGGTTACCGTGCCGCCAACCAAGATTGAGGTGATCCCTCCGGTGATTTACCTCAAGCCTGGGCAAGAACATACCTTCCGCGTAGACTTTACGCCCGCAAGCACTACCGACAAGAGTGTGAAGTGGACGAGCTCATCGCCCTATATCGAAACCCTCGTGGAGGGCACGGGCTATGTGAAACTCAAGGATAGCGAAGACCCGAACTACGGGGGAGACTATGCCGACCTCACGGTAAGCTCGGTCGCTGACCCGACACTCACGGCGACCTGTCGGGTAAACATCATGTACAAGAAAGACATCGTCCCCAATGAGGTGAAGATTCTGTCTGAACGTGTCATTACAGTCAAAATCCGTGAGGAACGGAAGATGAAGACTAACATTTTGCCAGAAGACGCGCAGAACAAGACGCTGCTCTGGTGGAGTTCTGACGACGAGGTGCTCTCAGTAGACCAAACGGGTAAGATCGTCGGGTTGAAGGAGGGTACGGTCGATCTACGCGCGTCGTCGTTGGTCAACAAGAACGCCTTTGACTATGTAAAGGTGCACGTGAAGAAGGAACTCGTGACCAAGGTAGAGATCCAACGCCCGAGCGAAGATTATATCTTTGAAATCCCAGACCAAGTGTCGTCGACGATCCCTTACAAGCTTATCCCAGAGAACGCTTCGGATTTGCGTGTCAAGTTCGAGTCGTTTAACACCGATATCGTTGAGGTTGACCCCGAGACCAACCGTCTGATTGGTAAGACCCCATCCTCCGAGATTGTGAAGATCCGGATTACGGCGCTCGGCGGTTCAAACATCTTTAGTGAGTGCAACGTGCGCGTTGTCCCCAAGGTGTCTACTACAGCGATCTCGATTGACAAGACGCTTTCGCTCGTGCCGGGCGAGAAGGGGAAATTCGTTGTGGGCTACGAACCCACGACCTCGACTGACCGTCTTGTAATGTGGGCGACCAGCGACGACCAGATCATCAAGGTGGGGGACGATGGCTCTTATCAAGCCGTACAGGCTGGGGATGCTGAAATTACGGTGACCCTGACCTCTAACCACAAGATTCAGGCTAAGTGTAAGGTGAAGGTCCTCCCACGTGTAACGACCACAGGGGTAACCCTTATCCAGACGCTCAAGCTCGGTAAGGGGGCGAAGTACACCTTTGCGCCACAAGTAGAGCCCGCAAATGCTACTGACCAGGAGCTTGCGTGGACAGTAGTAGAGGGGCACGCTAATATCGAGTTTAACGAGATCGACCGCACGGTGGTCGGCAAAGAGGTCGGTACGGCAAAGGTGCGTGTCTCTTTGAAGAACTATCCGCAGCTTTCTAGCGAGTGTGCTATCACCATCGAGGCACTTGTCCCACTCACCAGTACGGTCGCTTTTGAAAAAGAAAGCTATGAGGTAGAGCAAGGAAAGACGCTTGAGCTCCCGCTCAAGTACACCCCCAAGGAAGCGAACAACTTGGATTTGTCGTTCCGTTCGGCAGATGACAAGACGGTTTCTATCCAGCTCCACCCCGACAAGTATGGTCATGCACTCGTGCGCGGCTTAGCGCTTACCGAGGCTGGGAAACCGATCACGGTGACGGGGACGCTCCGCGGGGTTACGCCTGTTCAAGAGTTCTCTACGACGATTACCGTGACCCCAGCTAAGCACATCTTGCCAGCACCGGCTACTTTCGCCGCAAAGCAGAAGACGATTACGGTGCTTGAGGGCGCAACAGGCGTGATTGCTTTGGATGTAGACCCCGACCTATTCGATATCCGCAAGCTCAACTGGACAAGCTCTGACCCGCTCAAGTGTCCCGTGGAAAACAACGGGGTGGTATCGCCTACCGAGAAGGGAACTTACACGGTGACTATCTCGAGTGCGTCGCATTCCGAAACCGTTAAGGTCGAAGTGGTAAGAGCAGAAACGGGGGCTGATGTGGTCGACATCACCGCCTTTGATGCGCCTGCAACTCTCACGGTGGTCAAGGGCGCTACGGGTGCAATTGTGCTGAGCAATGTCCAACCCGCAAACGGTTCGCTCACCTCGCTCTCTTGGACGTCGTCAAAGACCGACGTAGCTACGGTCAATGACAAGGGTATCGTTACGGCTTTGACCGTGGGTGAAACGACGGTTACCATTAAGGCAAAGAACGACACGACCAAGGAGGTCACAGTGAAGGTGATCGACGCCTCGAACCCCGAGCAACCCAAACCTGCACTGGAAAACTTTGAGGCACCAGAATCGCCCGTAACGGTCGTAGAGGGTAACTCTACGCTGGTCAACTTAAAGCTGACCCCAGCAGATGGCGACACGAGCAAGCTCACCTGGACTTCGTCAGATGAGGACATCCTCACGGTAAAGAATGGCGTTGTGACAGGGGTAAAAGCTGGCGAAGCGACCATTACGGTAAAGGATGAAAACGACAAGAGTATAGAGTTCAAGGTAAAGGTTGTCGCTGCTAACAGCAACCCCAACGGTGGGGAACAGCCCGCACTGGAAGACTTCTCGGTACAGAACTCCTCGATCTTCGTGGTGCTGAACTATCAGGCTACGATCCAGCTTAGTGTGACGCCCGCGAATGCAGACATCTCGGGCTTGCAGTGGAGCTCGGCAAACGATGGTATCTGTGTTGTGAACAAAGGCATTGTTACAGGTATGGGGGTTGGTGAAACGACCATCACGGTGAAAGACCCGAAGTCATCGAAGGAATTCACGGTCAACGTTACCGTCGTGGATACGAATACGCCCGTAGAAGAGGCGTTGTTGGCACAGGTCGTCGTAGCTCCGAATCCGTTTGCTGGACAATTGCGTATCGCGCACGCGGAGGTTACAGAGGGCGCTTATGCGTTGCTGAATGCCTCGGGGGTTGTGGTTCGTCAAGGCGTCTTGGAAGGTTCGGAAACCGTGCTTGACACGGCAGACGTACCGGCGGGTCTTTACCTACTGCAACTGCGTACGGCGAACGGTGTAGCGCGCACAGTGCGTGTAGTGAAGTACTAGTCTCGAGAGGAGTATCATTCTATTCTGATTCTCTTACAAGGAGC
>CALHZE010000334.1 GCA_938040915.1 uncultured Bacteroidia bacterium
CGTTTTGGGGCATTCTCTGCCACCGAGGTGTTGGTCGATACCGAAGCACTTCCCGCAGGGCTCTATTTAGTGCGTATAACGGCGCAAAATGGCGCGAAGAGGATGGTGAAGGTGTCCAAATACTAGTCTCGTGTCAATATAGCGCCAAAAAAAGCGCCCGTTTCTAGTGTTCTAGAAGCGGGCGCTTTTTTTGGCGCTAAGGGCGAGGGCGCGCAGTCCGTGGTGGAGGAGGATCGGGAAGGCGTTACCCCCATGGGGCATTTTGTTCCTCTTCCTTAGGGGGTTCCCATCCTTCGTAGCGATGAGCTATTTCGCACAAAAGGGCGTCGACCTTGGCGGGATCGCGCTCGGTGAGTAGCGCCAGACGCAGGGGCTTAAAGTCGGGAAGCCCCTTGAAGTAACAACCTAGGTGACGACGAAGCTCAAATATGCCGCGCGTTTCGCCTTTGACGCGTAAGGAGAGAGCAAGGTGCTCGCGCGCGATGGCAACGCGCTCAGCAATGGCAGGGTTAGGGAGACGCTCGCCCGTCGCCATATAATGCTTTGCATCGCGGAAGAGCCACGGACGCCCGTAGGTCGCACGCCCGATCATCACGCCATCGACGCCATACGTTCTAAAGGCATTTGCAGCCGCTTCTACCGTCGAGACGTCCCCATTACCGATAATAGGGATGTTTAGGCGAGGATTGCCCTTTACGCGCGCAATAGCCGCCCAATCTGCCTGCCCGGAGAACATCTGTGCCCGCGTTCGCCCGTGAATGGTCAGGGCTGCGATGCCGAGGTCTTGTAGTGCCTCGGCGAGGGTGTCGATACAGATGGAGTTTTCGTCCCACCCGAGGCGTGTTTTTACCGTTACGGGGCAGGTCGCCACGCGCACCACCGCTTGGGTGATTTGGAGTAAAAGGGGAATGTCGCGCAGCATGCCCGCGCCTGCGCCACGCCCCGCGATCTTCTTGACGGGGCAACCAAAATTGAGGTCGATAAGGTCAGGGTGTGCCTCACACGCTAGACGCGTGGCCTCGACCATGGCGTCTAGGTGTTGACCGTAGAGCTGTATGGCGGCGGGGCGTTCCTCGTCCAAGAGGTTTAGTTTTGCAACACTGGAAGCAGCCCCACGGATAAGCCCGTCTGAGTTGACAAACTCCGTGTAGACGAGGTCAGCGCCAAAGCGCTTGCAGAGGAGGCGAAAAGACTGGTCGGTGACGTCCTCCATGGGAGCAAGGAGGAGTGGGTATGCCCCTAAATCGAGCGAGCCAATGCGCATTTTCCGAGGCAAGGAGGTTAGAAGAGGACGGGGAAACGGAGCTCGTTGCGTGCGAAGTCTTCAAGGGCTTTGTCTTCGACCATGGCGTCGGTCTCTAGGTAATTGGAGAGGAGATACCAGAAATCATCACTGTGATTGAGGTAAGTGAGGTGGGCTAGCTCGTGCATAACCAGATAG
>CALHZE010000335.1 GCA_938040915.1 uncultured Bacteroidia bacterium
AAGTCGGTCATAAAGTGGCTCTCAAAGCTGTCTTTCGCATCCACTTCGGCTTCGGGGAAGGGTATCCAGTGGTTGGTGCCTTCTGTTGCTGTAATGCGGTTTTGGGGGTGGAAAAGAGTAAAAGCTAAGCAGTTGTTCTGAAACTCGGCGTCGGTTTGCCAGCCGTCGCGCGGCGAAAGGAACTGATCGCGGTCGTTGAGCCAAGTGGCGGTGATACTTAGACGTACGGAGAAATACACCGTTAAAGGCAGAAGATTTTCCCTACATATAGCATATTTCGTGGCATTGCTCGGCGTGCCGTTACTATTGAGAAGACACACGTTAGAGAGGTAAAGATCGCGATTGTGTTGTAAATCAGGTCCGTAGTTACCGGTATAACCAACATGAAATGAGACCGTGGGAAAAAGAGTGACCCAATCGGTAATACGAGGTCGGTGGTCTAAAGCATCAACCTCTTTCCACACACTGGCACGCTCATATTCCGCCCAATAGACATCAAAGCGCACACGGGAAATAGGGCTCTTTACCGACAAATCCCACAGCGCAAACGCAATCGGGAACGCCCCCCTGACATTATCGAACGTATCGGCTGGGACAAGAAAGCCCGCAAGGAACTGGGCATAAAAGAACTTCCGGAAGCCGCGAAAGGCTGTCCCTTGCAGATACTTCAATTTGCTAAAGAGCCCGACCCGCACATCCCCTAATTCCACGACGATACGCATGAGAAATTGGGCAAAGAGCTCTCTAATCCCTAAGCCGAGCTGCGCGTGATACTGTTCGCAAATGCGGGTCGTACGAGATACTTCGCTTTTGTTGCGCTCGCCCGTGCGTGTCCGTGCATTCCCCGCCTCGGCATACGGCGGATTGATATACACCACCAACTTCCTCCTTTTCTCGGGGTCATGGATTATCTCCTGCAGCCCTGCGGGGAGCTTATCAAACTCGTCGTTGAGGAAGTCAAATTGAAAGACGTGGCTCTCAAGGAGGTTTGCCCCGTTGGCGATACGGTCTTTTATCACCTGCACGTCTTGCGGGTCGAGGGTCGATGCCCAGATGTGGTACTTGTTG
>CALHZE010000336.1 GCA_938040915.1 uncultured Bacteroidia bacterium
TGCTACACCCGCAATTCGCGGCAACGCCGCGCCTGCCCGATCCGCCTTTGCCCGCTGGTCGCCCGCATGGGCCGCGCGCCCTTAGCGCCGTCCGTACGAATTATGCGCCTTGCGGCAAGGGCGTTGCATACAGCGCCCCTACACGACCCCACCTTTGCCCGCTGGTCGCTCGCACGGGCCGTCCGCCCTTAGGACCCCGCACCGTCCGCCCTTAGGATCTTTAGGAATTCCAAATCCTACTTTTAAGACGGAAACCAAAATAACAGAAGACTATAATAGAGCAACTCGTCTAAAAACACGCCTTTCTGGGGTAGGTAAAACTACCTACATTGTACGAGGAGAGTACGGCATGAGTACGGCGAGAGTACGAGCCACACCTAAGGGCGCACGGGGCGCAGGCAGGAGATTAAGGAAAACACAAAGGGAAAATGCCCAGTCTTGTCCCCCCCATATCCCTCCAGCCGCACTATCTTTGTCTTGCTATGAAACGAAGACTTTTACTCCTGTTGCTCCTCCTCGTGTGGGGGTTATTGGCTACGCGTACCGCAAAGGCTCAGACGAACATTGAGCCACAACTGCTCTATGCCGACACCGTCGCCTATCCCTTTACGAGCGAGTGGCAATACCTCTCGACAGATATCTTCCTCTTTAACCCCGACAAGTTTGCGAAGGTCATCAATGAGATGGACTTCTACGAATATACCCAAGGCAAGAAAAAAAAGCGACGGAAGCATAAGCCAGAGGAGTGGATCGAGTATCTCTTCATCACTGCTACACTCCGCAATGTGCGGTTCTTTGGCGATGCGGAAATGACCTACCCTCTCTATCACTTCCAAGTGATGAACGACCCGAAGACGGGGTATCAGACCCACGCCTCCGACAACATCGACCACGTCAGGGTGCTCGACAATCTGCCGCTCGCCTCGGCGTCTGACAATATCGATGCAGAAATCCGCGTCCACGCCATCACGGGCAATAACGGCGATATGATTATGCAGATGGTTGCCTCCCAGCTCAAGAACATTGCCAAAATCACCACCCCCATCGGGGCTGTGATGTCGCTGGTCGGGGAGTTTGGCAACCTGCTCGACGCCAATTCGCAAAAGCGGGAGTATCGCTTCTCCTCTACCATCCGGCTCTTTGAGCAACGGAATTTCGACCGCCGTCTCCACTCGATCAAGATTTACGAGCTCCGGACGGCACAGAGCGAGGCGCATCGGGTCGATATAGCCCCGATCCGCACCTTCCTTGATACGGTGGGGCTGGGCATACAGTCGCGAGCGACGGTGCGGCGTATCTTGCCGGCGCGAGAGTATCCGCTCATTGTGGTCTTTAACTACAAGTCACAGTACCGCGTGCAGCCGCTCTCGGGCGACGAGGTGACGTTTGCCAATATTGAGAAGCGGAAACTCAAGGTAGAGAATGACTACCGCCAAAACATCATTACACCTGACACCTATCGGCAAGAGCGCGACTTTGCGACCTTCCTCACCGTCTTTGCCACGTTTAAGAACCACCTCGAGGTCTACAAACTCAATTACCGTTCGGGTAATACGGATGCGATTGCGGGGAGTCTTTTCACGCTAATGCAGCACTATCGGGGGCTGGTGGCAAGCTTCAATGAGATGCAGTATAAGTATAAGGGCAACCGGACGTTTACCTCGCTTTTTGCGCCTGAGTATCGCCGCATTATTGGCTTTGCTGAGCAGTACCTCGGCGACGATTACAACTTGCGGAGTGTGCGCAACCTTGTGCAGACGCTCGCTTCGGTCACAGAATCGCCGCAAGTGTATGACGCCGTGGAGCTTGAGAATATCATTGCGCGTCTGCGCTTCAGTGATCATTTCAAGACAGAAATGATGCAGTCGCTCCCCGAGGGCGAGCTCATCCGTAAGCAGCTCGGGCATCTTGAGCAAGACCTCTACTATCGAGTCTTTGTGCCGCAGATCGAGTCTCTCGACGCGATGAAGGTTACGCTTGAGATGCGTGGGGCGCCGCAAGCCTTACAGCGCGCGGCACGTGCGTCGAAGTGTCGGTTGTGTCGCGACAGCGTGAATAGAGCTGTGGAGCGCTTCCAAGCGAAGATCGAGGTCTTAGAATTGCGCGAGGCGCTTGCCGAGCATGATAGTTTAGCCAACTGTTATGCACCGTGGATTTATAACCAAGTGGCGTTGTGCCAGCAGGGGCGTCGCAATTATGATTCGCTCTATGGGCAAGACACGGTCAACCAATCGACCGTTTATCTTCGCACACAGCTCGAACAAGCCGAGCAGAACCTCGCCCACCTTCGCGAGTTTGTGGTCATGGATGCGCGGGGGCGTAACCTTGACGCCGTGCGTACGCTTAACGAGCGCTTGCAGGTCTATCGCGCGCGGGTCGAGGAGAGTCTTGCCGCGCTGAAAAAGATGACGCCCGCCCTATTTGATGAAGAAAAGGTGGGGGAGGAGAAGAGGGAGGAGGAAACCGACACCGCCGTAGTAGGAGAATCGAGTAAGCCTCAGGAGGGAGCGGGTCTATAAAAGCGGTATATTGCAGAAGGCGTGGTTACTCCCCCCTTTACGCCCACTCGCCTTTTAGCGGCGCGCCTTGCGCGAGGCGACGGAGGGTCTCGATGCCGATCCGGAGGTGCTCTTCGGCAAAACGTTGGCTTACGAGACGGTCACTTGCCTCGGTCTTTATCCCCTCGGCGATCATGGGTTGGTCAGAGACGAGGAGAAGCGCCCCGTTGGGGATCTGGTTATATGCCCCCACGGTAAAGAGCGTGGCACACTCCATGTCTACCGCCACGGCTTGCACCCGTTGGAGGTAAGCCTTAAAGTCGAGGTCAAACTCCCAGACGCGGCGATTGGTCGTGAGCACCGTGCCCGCCCAATAGTCTGAGCCGTGTTCTTGGACGAGCTCTGCCGTGGCGCGTTGCAGGTTAAAGGTCGGGAGGGCGGGCACCTCGGGCGGAAAATAGTTGTCTGACGTACCCTCATGACGGATGGCTGCTACGGGCAAGATAAAGTCGCCCAGCGAGAAGGAGGCGTGTAGCCCCCCACACTTTCCAAGAAAGAGCGTCGCACGTGGCTGGGTGGCGGTCAGCAAATCCATGATTGTGGCGGCGTTGGGACTCCCAATGCCGAAGTTGATCATCGTGATGTGCTCGGAGGAGGCGGCGGGCATGTTGGCACTCGGGCTGGCGATGCTTGCCCCCGTGATTTGGCAAAAGAGCTCGAGGTAGGCGGAAAAGTTGGTAAGGAGTATATAGGGGCGAAAGTCTGTTAGGGCGAGCCCCGTGTAGCGGGGAAGCCAATTGGTTACGATATCGTCTTTGGTCTTCATGGGGGGGGCGTGTTTTCGTAAAACGTGTCCTGTATACTGACCCCGCGCGCCGGAGTCTCTTCAGACAAAGGTAACGAAACCACTGCATTAGAGATTTTCGCTACCTTTGTAGGGTTGTTGCGGAGAGCCCTGCGAAAAGAGAGAGAGGCGTCCGGGGGTGCAGAGTGTGCGGGTAACGTGGCGACCCTTCCAAATATTGAGAGGCAGATGAAGGGTAAGCGAATCTTATACATCAACCAAGAAGTAGAACCATATATCGAGGGTAGCCAATTGGCAAAACAGGGAGGAATATTGCCACGCATTGCGCTAGAATCGGGTGCCGAGGTGCGCACCTTCATCCCTAAGTATGGGACGATCAATGAGCGGCGCAACCAACTCCACGACGTGCACCGCCTCTCGGGGCTGAACCTCTTGGTGGCGAAGGAAGACTATACGTTGCTCATCAAGGTCGCTTCCATCCCTGGGACGCGTCTTCAGGTGTATTTTATTGACAATCTCGAGTTCTTTTCCTCGCGCCACGGTGTGCTTTATGAGGAGACGGGCGCACCCTATTCCGACAATGATCGTCGAGGCGTCTTCTTTTGCAAGGGGGTCTTGGAAACGATTAAGAAGCTCCGTTGGCGTCCCGACATTATCCACTGTAACGGTTGGTTGGCAGGCTACCTTCCGCCGCTGGTGCGCTTGGCTTACAAGCACGACCCTATTTTCTCTAAGACGAAAGTCATCACCTCGCTCTATCAAGATAACCTGACCGAGCTTGCGGGGAGCGATGTGCACGACTCGTCGGCGGTGATGAAGCTCCCCGAGGGGGAGGCCGAGCTTGTCGCCGACGGCTCTCACCGCACACTTTCCGAGCTTGCCATCCGTTATTCTGACGGTGTGGCGATGGGGGAGGACGGGGTTGACGACGCGCTTCTGACGTATACCCAAGCCCAAGGGAAGCCGGTCTTTGACTTGCGCAACCCCGAACAGCTCAGCGAGGTCTATGAGAAACTATTAGCCGATGCTCCGATACAATCTTAAGCCGTTGTATAGTCGCACACGCACGGGTGTGGCACTTGCCGTGTGTGTGTGCTTGCTCCTAGTGGGCTTTTCTTCTTGCCAACGCGAACGCGATACGTGGGGACAGGAGTTCGTCCCCGAAGGGGAGAAGTTGCATGTCTATGAGCATGTTACGACTAACTTTGAGGCGTGGACAGATACCACCGCTTCGGTCGCTTACCCGCGCTTTGTGCAAGCCCCCCTTGGGGAAACGTATGACCCCATCTTTGGGCGTCGTCGAGCCTATTTCTTGACTCAGCTCGTCCCTGACAAACTCTCGCTCCCTAATTACGAAATGGGGAAGACCCAGTTAGACTCGGCGTTCTTTAGCTTCCGAGTGGAATCTGCCTATCAGAACGAACCGATCGTGGTCAAGCTCTCGCGAATGAATCAAACCATCGTGCCGAGCGACTCGGCGCACACCCTCGCTCAACATCGCGACTTCACGCCGATTGCCGAGATGGAGCTTGTGCCTAGCGACAAGGCGTGGGTAAAGATCCCCTTAGACCGCACGGAGATGGCGCGCGGTCTACTTGACTCGGCTAGTAAGCACCTTAAGACGTTTGCCGATTTCCTTACCTTCTTCAAGGGGGTTCGTCTGGACGCCGTAAGGAAGACCACAGGAAAGAATATCGGGAGCATCGCCGTGGTGAACGTTGGTGACGCCAAAACCGGTTTCTTCTTCTATTGGAAACACAACGACTCGGTGCGGAGTTTGCGTCTCGGGGTTGTGAGCAACGGCAAGCGCTTCTCTGCGATAGACCACGACTATAGCGACGCGACGCTCAAACAGATAATAGCCCAGCCACACGACGCACAAGATCAAGCGGGGCAGAGCTATATCGGTTCGGCGGGCGACGTCCGTACGTGGTTAGACTTTACGCGTCTTTACCAGCAGTGGCGCGACAGTATGCCGGTGAGTGTCTTGCGCGCTGAGCTCCGCGTGCCTTTTGCGCAAGCGAATGTGCCATATTCTGATACGCTAGTCTCTAAGCTCTTTGCTGTGCTTAAACTCGGGAGCGAGGAAACTGCTGTGCCCGATATTGACAAGGGGGCGGCGCTCTACAACGGTTACTACAACCGCAAAGAGGGGTACTTTTCCCTTAACCTCACCTATACGGTGCAGGGGCTCTTACTGGGGCAGATCCCCGAGCACCGCTTGGCGTTCTTTGGCGACTCGCGCTATTATGGTTTTGGGCGTGCGATTATTGCCAACGGGCGTAGTACCCCCCAACCCATGCAACTCATCATAACCTACACTAAACACTAAGCCCGAAGGAGGGGCAGCCTCGCACCATGTGTGGCATCTTTGGTTACATCGGGAAGGAGGCGGCCTATCCCGTCATTATTGACGGTCTCCGTCGCATGGAGTATCGCGGCTACGATTCGGCTGGTGTCTGTATTACGGGCACAACCTCACACCTCTACAAGTATAAAGGGGATGTGAATCACCTTGTGTCTGAGATCGGGACACAGCCCGTGGAAGGGACTATCGGCATAGGGCATACCCGTTGGGCGACGCACGGCGAGCCGAGTGACGTCAATGCCCACCCTCACATCTCGATGCACGGCGAGTTTGCCATTGTCCATAATGGTATTATTGAGAACTATGCTTCCATCAAGGAAAAGCTCCTACAGCACGGCTATACCTTCCGTTCTGACACCGACTCGGAGGTGCTGGTAAACCTCATCGAGTATATCTATCGCCACTACAACAAGTCTTTTGAGGCGGCGGTGCGTCGCGCCCTGAGCGTGGTGATTGGGGCTTATGCTATCTGTATCTATCCGCTCAAACAACCCAAAGAGTTGATCGCGGCGCGACTAGGGAGTCCGCTCGTGATCGGGGTAGACTCTGGTAACTATTATGTGGCTTCAGACGCCATCCCGATTTCCAAACATACGCGCAATATCGTCCTTTTGGAAGATGGCGACCTCGTGGTGATGACCCACGACTCTATCTATCTCAAGAAAGACGAAGACTCGTCACAACTCCCGCATGTAACGACGGTGGACTGGGAAATAGAAGACTCTGACCTTGGCAACTTTGCCCACTACATGCTCAAGGAGATTCACGAGCAACCGAACTCTATCCAAGACACTTGTCGCGGGCGTATTAGCCCTCTACACGACTTTATTACCCTCGGGGGGCTTTACAACGTCTTGCCGCGCCTAGATTCGGTGAAACGCATTGTTATCGTGGCTTGTGGCACCTCGTTTTATGCGGGGCTGTTGGGCGAATATTTCTTAGAAGACATCGCGCGCATCCCTGTTGAGGTGGAGTATGCCTCAGAGTTTCGCTATCGCAACCCTATTATCGGTCCGGAGGATGTGGTCTTGGCGATTAGTCAAAGTGGCGAAACGGCTGACACGCTCGCCGCTATACGGCTTG
>CALHZE010000337.1 GCA_938040915.1 uncultured Bacteroidia bacterium
AACACTGCTTTTACTGGTTTAGTCAGTTTTGTATTTTGGCAATGTCAGAGATCTTTTATTACTTTGGCTTGCGTTAGGTTCTCTATTTCGTTGGGTTGGATGCAACTGTCGGTAGACGTGTGTAGGGTTCGTTGGTGGACTAAAGTTGTGGCTATTAGTGTGCTACTGCTCTTCGTGTCGATTGTGGCGCGTGCGCAGTCAGACGCGCGTATGCGTCAGTACATGTTTAATCAGCTCGATTTTAACCCTGGGTATGCCGGTAGTCAAGGGATGATCAATGTCTATGCTTTGGCGCGTCAACAGTGGGTCGGTTTCGGTGCGGGAGCGCCGCAGACTTTTTTTGTGAACTTCGATATCCCCGTCGGCTATCGAAAGCTTTCGCAGATGAGCCCTGGGAGAAAAATGCAGTATTCTCACGGCTTCGGCTTACATCTGATGCGTGATGCGATAGGGTTCGGTTCGACCAATGGGGTGGAGTTGGCTTATAGCGGTCGTTTTCATCTGCGGGCTTTGGGCTCTTTAGCTTTCGGGTTGGGGTTGCGAGCCCTCAACGACCAGTTTAATGCGAAATGGCAGACGGCGGTCGCGGCAGAAAATGACCCCGCCATCCCCAAGGAAAAAGCCAATGGGATTGCTTTCGATCTTTCGTTTGGCATGTACTACACCGCGCGTAACATGTATTTCGGCGTCTCCGGACAAAACCTCTTGGGGGCAGATCTCCGCAATCAGCTGAGTCGGAACGTCTCAAAGATCGGTCGTGTGAATTATGCGCGCCAGTATTACGTTGTCGGGGGGTATGATATCGCGGTGGCATCGCGTTGGAATTTAGAACCCCATTTCTTAGCGCGGACAGATTGGCAACAGTATCTCTTGTCGCTCAACCTAAATGCGAGGTACAACAATCTCTTTTGGTTTGGTCTTGGCTATAATGTGACGGAGTCTGTCGGGGCTCTGGCGGGGATAATCCTCTTTGATACCTTCCGGATCGGTTATAGCTATGACTATCCCGTTGGGGCTATTCGGCAGTTTAGCACAGGCTCGCATGAGCTCGTTGTGGGCTATTCTTTCGGGCTTGCGCGTCAGACTCAACCCCAACAGTATAAGAGTATCCGTTACTTGTAATAATCTAATCGTTGGTGTATGAAGCATCTTTCCTCAGTAGAAGAAAACAGCAAGGAGTATGATTAGGCGTTTATTATTTTTTGCGGGTTTAGCCTTCCTAGCGTTTCTGGTAGGATGCAGCACCGTCGACACGGGCGAGCTTACAGGCGTCCCAGGTCGTGAGGTGCGTACCGAGCCTGAGCCATTTAATATGGTGCGGGTGCCTCGTGGGTCGTTCACTATGGGGCGTAATGACGAGGATGTGACGTGGGCACATCGCGCACCAACAAAAACGGTGACGCTGGAGTCATTTTGGATGGATGTGACCGAGATAACCAACAACCAGTATCGGCAGTTCGTTTTCTACGTCCGGGACTCGCTCATGCGGCGGGAGCTAGCCAAAATTGACGACGGATTTAATGTGAGTGAAGACGACTATGACCTCGGCATCCCGACCGAGCCGCCGATCCTGAACTGGGAGCAAGAGATCGACCTCTCTGACCCCGATCAGCTGGAGGCTGTGCAGGTGCTTTACTACAACAAGGAGCTCGATCAGTTTGAGGGGCGTAAAGAGATCGATACGCGTAAGTTGAATTATACCTTCAGCTGGATCGATCTTAAGCAGGCGGCACAGAGCTCCAACCGGTGGGATTATGATAAGGGCGATAGTGGCGCTTGGCCTGAAAAGGCGAATGTCTTCTATTTCCCGCTGAGCAAGAGCGTCCCTGTCCGTAAGCGTAAAGACTTTATCATCCGCGATCGAGTCAATGTCTACCCAGACACGCTGGCGTGGATTAGTGACTGGAGTTACTCGTTTAACGAACCGAATGCGAAGAATTATTTCTGGCATCCCAATTTTGACAACTACCCTGTGGTGGGCGTCTCGTGGAAGCAGGCCTTCGCTTTTTGTGTATGGAGAACCAACCGCCTCAATCGTGCGTATATAAGGAACGGAGAGTACACGGTACACGATTTCCGTCTACCCACCGAAGCTGAGTGGGAATATGCAGCGCGTGGCGGAGGAAACTCGAACATGTACCCGTGGGGGAGTTATTATACTCGTTCTATCAATGGGTGTTTGGTGGCAAACTTTAAGCCGATGCGAGGACGTTATGCAGAAGATGGTGGGGTGACAACACTCCCTGTGGTAAGCTTCTTCCCAAACGAGTACGGGTTGTATAATATGTCTGGGAATGTGGCCGAGTGGACGAGTACGGCCTATGACGAGAGTGCGTATAACTTCACGCACGACCTGAACCCAGATTATCAGTACAATGCGCGTCCAGAAGACCCACCTGCGATGAAACGTAAGGTGATTCGGGGCGGGTCTTGGAAAGATACACACTTCTTCCTGCAGGTGGGGACGCGAGCTTTTGAATACCAAGATTCGACAAAGTCGTTCATCGGTTTCCGTTGCGTGCGTTCTTGCATGATGGGTGACGAATTAGAGTAGAAAAGAGATTGTTGAGGCATACTGTAAATACTGTAGAAAATGGGGTTTAACATATCTGAAATAGTACAGGGTTCGAAGTATAAGAACCTGATGAAGTACGTCTATGGTTGGGGGGCTTCTATCGTACTATTGGGAGCGTTGTTTAAGTTACAGCACTATCCCGGAGCAGGTATCATGCTGCTCGTCGGTATGATTACAGAGGCTATCATCTTCTTCCTCTCGGCTTTCGAACCGATTGTCGAGGAGGTAGATTGGTCTATCGTCTACCCAGAATTGGCGGGTATGACCGACGATGTCCGGAAGAAAGATAAAGGGGGGGTTGACATGGTGATGTTAGAGAGTGTGATCACCTCGGCTATCTCTAAAAGCAATATCAATGTGAAGGCGACGGAAAGCGCCCCCAAGGCAGAGCCTAAGCGCGTTGAGCCGACACCGCAACCTGTCCAGCAAGTCGTAGCGCCACAGCCCGTGCAGCCGGTGATTGTGCAGCAAGCTCCTATGGTGGGGGGAATGGTCTTTACCGAGAAGTTTAACGAGATGCTCGAAAAGGCAGAGATCGGTCCCGAGCTCTTTATGAAGATCGGGGCAGGGCTTGAGCGTCTCGGCGACGCAAGTAGCGGCATTGCTAAGATCTCGGCTGCGGTTTCCGCTACAGAAAAGATGTCGGAAAATATGGAGCGTGCTGGGGAAGCGCTGGGTAAGTTTGCCGGTAGTTATGAGGAGTCGGGCGCTATTTTGTCTCGTAAGGCAAAGGTGTTGGCTGACGCTTTTGAAAAGACCTCTACTGAGGTGGCTGACACGGGGAAGGCCTTCAGTGCAAACTTTAAGGATATCGTGCAGCAAGCGGCGAATAAACTCTCTAGTGCGAGCGATAATGT
>CALHZE010000338.1 GCA_938040915.1 uncultured Bacteroidia bacterium
TCCTTGCCCGCCGTTCCTTGCCACTTGGTGATAAACGGGCGTCCCGTTGCTTCTTGGGCGAATCCACGCACCACACTCCCCAAACACAGCGATGCCACCAGCACCGCTGCCATCACGACTTTGAACATCTGCCTCATTATAGCTACTCTATTAAACAAAATATGAGGCAAGTTCTCAAAAAAATGTTAATGTAAAGCCGCGCGCTATCTCAGCGCCCTCGCCCCTCCGCAACCCTAGGCAGAGACTGGGGTACAGAGGGTATATAAATTGGGTATAAATTACGCCTCCCTGTTCCTATCCCCGTTTTTGTGCTAAAAATGCGCCCTTTGGAGCACTCTTTCCTCCCCCTTTTGGGCGCTTTTTCGACACGCTTTCGCCTCCTCCTCTAATTTCCTTCTTGGGCACTGTCCCCCCTCACCTCTCCTCAGCCCCGCCCGTCTACCCCAGTACCTCCTCCTTCCACTCCCCGACGTTACGGGTCTTTTCGTCGAAACTCACCCCCACAAGGTGGACGGGACGACCCTCGGCACTCACCGCACGGAAATACTCCCGATCCTTAATCTGGTCAATAGCATCCTGTGCCGTCCCCTGCGCGTTTACCTTAAACTCAAAGATATAAACGTGTTGACGGGTCATCACAAGCATATCAATACGCCCCGTCGCACACACCACCTCAGCTTGCGCATGAATGCCCAATAGACGGAAAACAGCATAAAGCACCGACTGGTAATACTGTTCTCGCAACGGACGCCCCTCCTCACCGTTCGGAATGTTGCCATAGATTATCCCCGCAAGGATCTCGGAGACGTGCTTCATAGCACCTGCTAAATCTCCGTTGTCAAACAGCTCATAGAGCTCTAAGACTACAATATCGATATTGCTGCGCGTAAGGCTAGAATAGAGCGGCAACAGCTCGTGTAAGAACCCGAAACGCACCTCCTCATTCGGATAACCTAGCTGAAAGAGGAGGCCTCCAGCAATGGGCTTCTTAATCGTCAAATAGCCCGACTGGAATAGCAGCGGGATAATCGCGTCGTGGTCGTTGTAACGGAAGTCCTGTACCACCTGCGCGCCGATCTTTACGTCCTGATCTAGGTCGGGGATGAAAATCCGCATGCGTTTTAGGTAGTGGACAAGATACGAGGGCGTCGCATTCTCAAACCAATAATAGTCATATTCGCAATTAGCGAGCACCCGCAGCAAACTAAAGGGGTTGTACACCCGCCCCCCTTTTCGCGAAAAACAATACCCGTCATACTCCTTCTTAAGCCGTATGCGCGTCTCTTCTATTGTACTTTTACTCTGTTGAGCCAACTTCTCTATTTCTAGTGAGAGGTAGGCAGTGAGCTCCTCCTCTGTAAAGCCACAAATGGCGTCATAGTCATCAAGCAGGGTAATATCTATCAGGTTATTCACCCCACTAAAGAGGGTTGTCTTACTAAACTTGGTAATCCCCGTAAGGAATGCAAACCGAATATACTCATCGCACTGCTTAATTACCTCATAAAAGGCCTTAAGCAGCGAACGGTTCGCCTCATTTAACGCCTCATCCTCCACAGTCTCCAAAAGAGGCTTATCATACTCATCGACAAGGATGACCACTTGCTTACCCTCCTTACGGTAGAGTTCCTCAATAAGATTGGCAAAACGTCGCTCGGGCGCAAGAGACTCTCCCTTTACCTCATAAAGAGTCTCCCACTTCCTTACTTGTTGTTCGAGCAAAGAAGGCAACGATTCTGGGGAACTATAATTCGTGGCATTTAACGCAAAATAAAGCACAGGCGACGCTTCCCACGGCGCGCGCCTCTCCCAACGGGCGATCTCTTCCTCCTGCTCTGCAATATACAGCCCTTCAAAGAGCTCCTTTTTTCCTTCAAAATAAGCCTTTAGAGTAGACAAGAAAAGACTCTTCCCAAAACGATGCGGACGGCTTAGGAAAAAGATACGTCCGAGCGAAAAAAGCTTTTCGATATACTGCGTCTTATCGACGTAGAGATCCCTATCCCTACGCAACTGTTCAAAATCCTGCGTACTAATGGGCAAGCGGCGTGACCTATTCATCTGTTACCTGTGTTCGTTACCACGAAGATAATGAAAAAGGCACTAGCCCTCTGTGGGGGACGCTAGTGAACGCACCTTCCCGACTCCCCTCCACCCTCGCCCGTCCGGCGTGAGGATATTTAGGAATTCCGAATCCTCTTTTTAAGACGGAAACAGAAAGATACAAGATTGAAAATAAAGGAACTCGTCTAAAGTAGCGGCGTTGAGGGCGCTTTGGGGTGGGTCTATTTGTACGACGAGAGTACGGCGAGAGTACGGCGAGAGTACGGCGAGAGTACGGCGAGAGTACGGCGCACTCCCTAGGGCGCAAGGAGATAGGCGCTACACAGGGAACGGAATTAAGGAAAACATAAAGCGTTTTACGCCCGCGAAGAAGAGGCGAGTCACTCACCCTTTGCGAAGAAATATCCCTTGTGTTTCTTTGTTATTAGAGTGGCTATAAATTACGGCATTAGCCCCCCTTTTCCAAATCGAATCGCCTACTTTTGTTCCCAAGGAAGGTCGGTGTCAAGAGAAGGCGTTGCGAGGCGCTACTCGGTTAGTAGGTCAGACCTCCTTGCATTTGAAATCTTTTAGTGAATGGCAAAGGATAAGAAATACGTTACGTGCGACGGGAACTACGCCGCAGCCTTCGTCTCCTACATGTTTAGCGAGGTGGCGGCGATCTACCCCATCACACCCTCCTCCACGATGGCAGAGCTCGTCGACGAATGGTCGGCTAACGGTAAAAAGAACCTCTTTGGCGAACGAGTGCGCGTCCTCGAGATGCAGAGCGAAGCCGGAGCAGCGGGCGCCGTACACGGTTCGCTACAGTCGGGGGCGCTTACTACGACCTATACCGCCTCACAGGGGTTGTTACTCATGATCCCGAACATGTATAAGATGGCGGGCGAGCTCCTCCCTGCCGTCTTCCACGTATCGGCGCGTACACTTGCTGCACACGCGCTCTCCATTTTCGGCGACCATAGCGACGTGATGTCTACACGCGCCACGGGGTTTGCTATGCTCGCTACAGGCAGTGTGCAAGAGGTGATGGATTTGGCAGCTGTGGCACACCTTTCCGCACTCCGCGCACGAGTGCCATTTTTACACTTCTTTGACGGCTTCCGTACCTCACACGAAATACAAAAGATTGAGGAGCTCGACACCGAAGCCATCCGCGGCTTGGTCGACGAAAAGGCTCTTGCCGAGTTCCGTGCGCGTGCTCTCTCCAACGAGCACCCCGTGACCCGAGGAACGGCACAAAACCCCGACGTCTACTTCCAGAACCGCGAGGCAAGCAACCCCTACTACCTCCGCGTCCCCGAGATCGTGGAACACTACATGGACGAGCTTGCCAACATCTCCGGTCGCAAGTATCATCTTTTTGACTACTACGGAGACCCACAAGCCACCGAGGTCATCGTCGTGATGGGAAGCGTCGCAGAAACCGCACGCGAGGTCGTAGACCACCTCATGGCACAGGGACGCAAGGTCGGGCTCTTGATCGTCCGCCTATTCCGTCCCTTCTCCGTTGCCCACTTCGTGGCTGCAATGCCCAAGAGCGTTAAGCGCATCGCCGTGCTAGATCGCACCAAGGAGTCTGGCGCGCTCGGCGAACCCCTCTACCTCGACGTCCGCAATGTGTATTACGGTGTCGAGGGCGCTCCCGAAATCTACGGCGGACGCTATGGTCTTTCATCTAAAGATACGACCCCCGCACAGATTATCGCCGTCTATGACAACCTCGCGCAGAAAGAACCCAAAAATGGCTTTACTATCGGTATCGTTGACGACGTTACATTCCACTCGCTCAACGTGCCCGAAGAGGTGAATTTGGCGCAACCGGGCACCTTCCAAGGCAAGTTCTACGGGCTCGGCTCTGACGGGACGGTCGGTGCCAACAAAAACTCGATTAAGATTATTGGCGAGACCACCAACAAGTACTGCCAAGCCTATTTTGCTTACGACTCTAAGAAGTCGGGGGGGATTACGACCTCCCACCTCCGTTTTGGCGATAAGCCCATACGTTCTCCCTACCTCGTTACAACCCCTGATTTCGTGGCTTGTCACGTCCCCTCCTACCTACAGCGCTATGACATGTTGCGCGGCATCCGTGAGGGAGGCGCCTTCTTGCTCAACTGCCCGTGGAACGAGGCAGAACTCGAGCAACACCTCCCCAACAGCGTGAAGCGTATCCTCGCACAAAAGAAAGTGCATCTCTACACCATCGATGCCACCACCGTGGCGCGCGAGATTGGGCTCGGCAACCGCACCAACACCATCATGCAGGCCGCCTTCTTCAAGATTGCCAACGTTATCCCTTATGACGAGGCGGTCAAGGAGATGAAGCATTTCATCGAGAAAACCTTTGGTAAGAAGGGACCCGAGGTCGTCAATAAGAACTGCGCCGCCGTAGACCGCGGAGGCGAGGTAAAGGAGATCTCTGTCCCCGCCGCATGGGCTACCCTAGAGCCCGAAAAGAAGCACCACCTCGAGGGAGCGCCTGACTTTGTGAACAACGTCATGGTGCCCATGAACAACCAAGTGGGCGACGACCTCCCCGTCAGTGCTTTCGTAGGGCGCGAGGACGGGACTCTCCCCAGTGGCACCACCCGTTGGGAAAAGCGTGGTATCGCGAGCATGGTCCCCGAATGGGAATCCGAATTCTGTATCCAGTGTAACCAGTGTGCGTATGTCTGCCCTCACGCTGCGATCCGACCCTTCTTGCTCAACGAAGAGGACGTAAAGGGCTTGCCCGAAGGCACGGCGGTTATCGACGGTAAGGGCGGCGCACTCAAGGACTATAAGTTCCGCATTCAGGTGAGCGTCCTCGACTGTACGGGGTGTGGCAACTGTGCGGCGGTCTGCCCTGCTCCGAAGTCTAAGGCGCTCGTGATGAAGCTCACCGAGACGCAAGAGCGCGAGATCAAGAACTGGGAATATTGTGAAGAGAAGGTGGGCTACAAAAACGTGGTCGACAAGTATGCCAACGTCAAGAACAGCCAGTTTGCGCGCCCATTGTTTGAGTTCTCTGGGGCATGTGCGGGTTGCGGCGAGACGCCCTATATTAAGACCATTACCCAGCTCTTTGGGGAACGGATGATCGTGGCTAACGCTACAGGGTGTTCGTCTATTTATGGTGGCTCTTCGCCCTCTTCGCCTTACCGCATCGGCGACAATGGGCGTGGCGTTGCGTGGGCAAACTCGCTCTTTGAAGACAATGCTGAGTTCGGGCTCGGCATCGCGACTGGGGTCGAGCACCTCCGGCATCGCATCGCCGAGCAGGCGCAAGCCCTCATGGCAACATCTGTAAGTGCTGACACCAAGGCGGCTCTCCAAGAGTGGCTTGACAAGGCTCACACTGCACAAGAGAGCCTCGAGGTGGCAGACAAGCTCGCGGCTGCCTTAGCAAAGGAAAATAGCGCAGAGGCAAAGCAGCTCCTCGCGCTCGAACAGTACTTTACCAAGAAGTCCTTCTGGGTATTCGGTGGTGACGGTTGGGCTTATGACATCGGTTACGGCGGACTCGATCACGTCCTCGCCTCGGGCGCAGATGTCAACGTCCTCGTCCTCGACACCGAGGTCTATTCCAACACTGGGGGGCAAGCATCGAAGTCAACGCCTGTGGCGGCAGTGGCTAAGTTCGCTGCAGCTGGGAAGCGCGTGCGCAAGAAGGATCTCGGTATGATGGCCATGACCTACGGCTATGTCTACGTAGCACAAGTTGCCATGGGGGCAGACCAGAACCAGTTCTTCAAAGCGGTTAAAGAGGCCGAAGCCTACCCAGGTCCATCGCTCATTATCGCCTACGCTCCGTGTATTAACCACGGTTTGAAGATCGGTATGACCGATACCCAGTCGGAGGAAAAGAAGGCCGTAGAATGTGGCTACTGGCATCTCTTCCGTTACAATCCGCTCCTTGAGCAGGAGGGCAAGAACCCCTTCAGTCTAGACTCCAAGGCGCCTAACTGGGACAAGTTCCAAGACTTCCTCCAAGGCGAGGTGCGTTACAGCTCTTTGGCGCAAACCTTCCCTGGCGAGGCTACGGAACTCTTCAAGGCTGCGCAGGAGAACGCCCAGTGGCGTTACAAGTCCTACGTACGCGCCTCGAAGCAAGATTATAGCGAAGAGTAATACTAGAGTAAATACGGTGTAAACACCGTAATGCGGATATCGACACGAAGGCGAGGTTTCGGAAAGAGACCTCGCCTTTTTTCATTACCTTCGTCGTAATCAAACCCAATGACAATGGATCGCCCACGCCGTTTACCCATAAGTACGCAAGACTTCGAAACGTTGCGAAACGACGGAGATATCTATGTCGATAAGACGCAGTACATCGAAAAACTTTTCTCATTGGGACGGATCTTCTTCCTAAGCCGCCCACACCGCTTTGGCAAGAGCCTATTCCTGTCGACCCTGAAAGCCTACTTCGAAGGGAAGAAAGAGCTCTTCGACGGATTGTATATTGCCGCGCACGAGGACGAGATTGCCCGCCGCCAAAAACGAGAGCCGTGGGAGGCGAGCCCAGTACTCTATTTTGATATGAACGCCACGAATTACAAAATTCCAGAGGCGCTTAATAGTTTACTTGCACAACAGTTAAAAAAGTGGGAAACGAGATACGGGGTGGAAAAAGAGAGTGAGATACCCGAACGACGTCTTGTGCACCTAATCGAGACCCTCTATCTTAAGAAAAAGAAACAGGTCGTCATCCTCATCGACGAATATGACAAACCCCTACTCGAAACCGTCAATGACGAAGCGCTTAACGAAGCCAACCGTTCGATCCTCAGAGCCTTTTACGAGGTGCTTAAAAACTGTGACCACTACATCAGTTTCGCCTTCCTAACAGGGATTACCAAGTTTAGCAAGACGACCCTCTTTAGCAGCGTCAATAACCTGCGAGACATTTCATTGTTAGGTGATTATGCTGCCGTCTGTGGCTTTACCGAAGAGGAACTCATAACGCAACTTGCCCCAGAAATAGAACGGTTTGCTGCCAAGTATAAAACCTCTGTAGAAACTACTCGAGAGAAGCTCAAAAAGGAGTATGACGGCTATTGTTTCGCAGACACCGAAGAGCACGTCTACAACCCGTACAGTCTTCTCAATGTCTTGGCGGTAAGCAAATACGAATATTACTGGTTTGAGACCGCTACCCTCTCCTACCTTGTCAACTACTTGAAACGAACCGAGCTCTTCTTTCCTGATTTGGAGGGCGATTGTCAGCTTGACCCAAACTCTCTACAAGATTTCCGTTACAACGACGGGGACGAAAACTCGCTCATCGCCCTCCTCTTCCAATCGGGATACCTTACCATCAAGAAATATCTGCGCGAGGCGGGGCTCTTTCAGCTGGGCTACCCCAACGAGGAAGTGCGCTTTAGTTTCTTAAAGGAGCTCTTGCCCCTCTACTCGAGCCTTCAACGCTCACGAATCAAATCGGTCGTCTACAACCTCTACGGAGATCTCAATTCCGGTAACCTTGAGAGCGCGATGACGCTCGTCGAAAATATCTTGGCGGGCATCCTCTATGGCAATATCCCCAGTGGCGATAAGGGGCGTCCCCTCCGCGAACAATATTACCAGTCGGTGCTCTACGCGGTCTTTCGCCTCCTAGGGTTTTATGCGCAAGCCGAGGTGGTGTGTGCCACGGGGCGCATCGACATGCTGGTAAAGACCACCAAACATGTCTACCTTTTTGAGTTCAAGGTCAGTGCCCAAGGCACGGCATACGACGCTATCGAACAGATAAAAGAACGAGGCTACCTCAAGAAGATTCGTAAGACCAAGCGCCCCATCCACCTTGTGGGGGTAAGCTTCGACGAAAAGACCCGTAACATCGGGGAGTGGAAAGAAGAAATCGTCGCGCGTTGAACCAACGTGCCATTCTTACCCCTCGACGTGCCAAAGTGGCAACGTCGAGGCCCGTGGTGCGCCTTTTGCATAAGAAGGGAGCAGAGCACCGCGAGTAGCGGGGCGCGAAGAATGCGAAGTTTGTTAGTTTTAGTCAGAAAACGATAGAGATGGCAGAGTTGAAAGTAAGACCTTTGGGCGATCGCGTGGTGATCGAGCCTATTGCTTCGGAAGAACGCACAGCGAGCGGAATCATCATCCCCGACACCGCAAAGGAAAAACCTCAGCGTGGCACGGTGCGCGCCGTAGGGAATGGCACGAAGGACGTCACCATGGAAGTGAAGGTCGGCGACGTGGTGCTTTACTCTAAGTATGGCGGTACGGAAGTAACGGTCGACGATGTAGACTACATCATCATGCGTCAAAGCGATATTTTGGCAATTATCTAGTCAAAGACCTATTGTGAAAAGAGTGGCATTGACGGTTTAATTTTTGAGACTCATGGCAAAGGAAATAAAGTTTGATATTGAGGGGCGTAATAAGCTCAAGAGTGGTGTCGACCAATTGGCGAATGCCGTAAAGGTAACCTTAGGTCCTAAGGGGCGCAACGTGGTGATGGAACGCAAGTTCGGTTCGCCACAGGTCACCAAAGACGGTGTCTCGGTAGCAAAGGAAATCGAGTTGGAAGATCCGCTCGAAAACGTAGGTGCACAGCTCGTAAAAGAGGTGGCTTCTAAGACCAACGACGATGCGGGCGACGGCACGACCACGGCTACAGTGTTGGCACAAGCGATTGTGAATGTCGGTCTGAAGAACGTTACCGCAGGCGCAAACCCGATGGATCTCAAGCGCGGGATCGATAAGGCCGTGGTTGCTGTGGTCGAGAGTCTCCGTAAGCAGAGCAAGGAAGTGGGCGACGACCTCCTCAAGATTGAGCAAGTGGCGACGATCTCTGCCAACAATGATAACACCATCGGTAAGCTCATTGCTGAGGCGATGGGGAAGGTAAAGAAGGAAGGCGTGATCACCGTAGAAGAAGCCAAGGGGATTGAAACTACCGTTGAGGTGGTCGAAGGTATGCAGTTTGACCGCGGCTATATCTCTCCCTACTTCATTACCGACCCTGAGAAGATGGAAGTGGCGCTTGACCGCCCGATGATTCTTCTTACCGACAAGAAGATCTCGTCGATGCAAGACCTCCTTCCTGTCCTCGAACCCGTAGCAAAGGCAGGGCGCTCAATGCTCATTATCGCCGAGGATGTCGATGGCGAAGCGTTGGCTACGTTGGTCGTTAACCGCTTGCGTGGTTCGTTGAAGATTGCCGCTGTTAAGGCGCCGGGCTTTGGCGACCGCCGTAAAGAAATGTTGGAAGATATCGCGGTGCTTACGGGCGCTACCGTGATTAGCGAAGACAAGGGGTTGCGCATCGCAGACGCTAAGCTCGAGATGCTCGGTGAGGCCGAAAAGGTGAATATTACCAAGGACAACACGACCATCGTGAATGGCATAGGCGATAAGGAAGAAATTAAGAAACGCGTAGCGCAGATCTCTGCCCAGATTGAGAAGTCAACTTCCGACTACGACAAAGAGAAGCTCCAAGAGCGTAAGGCTAAACTCTCCGGCGGTGTGG
>CALHZE010000339.1 GCA_938040915.1 uncultured Bacteroidia bacterium
ACCTTGTGATTATGAATCACACGCTCTAACCAGCTGAGCTACCTCGCCACGGACAAATGCAACCACAGGGGCAAAGGTACTACCTTTTTTGAAATAACGAAATGTTTCCGCGCCTCCGACACATTTTATTTGCCCACACCTCCCGCCACCTAGCTTGGAATCGTTTGAAATTGGTAGGGAGCATCCACGGAGTTTCTCTGCAATGGATTGAACAGTAATGTCTTAAGAAAATGTCTTCTAGTAAACTAGTTATAAATAACGAACAAGTGGCACGCCCAAGGGTTGAGAGGGTAACGAAAGAGCTAATTTTGCAGGGAAAGTCATGGAACAGAAGTCGTGTACGTACCGCAGGGCGGTGATTTTGTCGTTAAAGGGCGATCTGGCACGCGTGCAGTTTATCAATGAGTCTGCCTGCGCTTCTTGCCATGCGAAGGCTGCGTGTGGGGCTGCCGATACCAAGCTCTATGAGGTAGACGCCCGCCTCCCACAAGGGGAGACCTTCGCGGTCGGCGAGGAGGTGCGCGTCGCGGTTCACAATCAGCAAGGCTACCTCGCCATCTTCCTCGGCTACGGCTTGCCTTTCTTGCTTCTGATGCTGGCGCTGGTGGCAACGAGCCTCCTCGACGCGAGCGAACCCGTGATAGCTCTGTCTATGTTGGGCACGTTGGCTGCCTACTATCTCGTGTTGTACCTATTGCGTAGTCGCGTGTCGCGGCGTTTTTCTTTTACAATATCTTCGGAGAGGAAATTGGAGTAACATGAATACACTAGTGATGACGCTTGCCGTCTTGGTAGGCATTGGGCTCGTGGCGGCCGTGTTGTTGTACATTGTGTCGCAGCGCTTTAAGGTGGAGGAAGACCCTCGTATCGATGAGGTCGAGTCGACCCTACCAGGGGCGAACTGCGGGGGATGTGGCTTTCCAGGTTGTCGCGGTTTCGCTGACGCCTACGTCAAGGCCGAAGAGGGCGACCTCGGGCGTTTCTTCTGTCCCGTCGGAGGTAACCCCGTGATGGCGAAAGTGGCGGCCGTCATGGGACGCACCGTCGCAGCCAAAGACCCGATGATCGCCGTCGTGCGCTGTGCAGGGACACCCAAAGAACGCGCCGCCGTAGCAAAGTATGATGGCGCCGTTTCGTGCCGCGTGTCTAACAACCTCTTTAACGGCGACACCGGATGCTCGTGGGGCTGTCTCGGTTTGGGCGATTGCGAAACGGTCTGTGACTTCGACGCCATACACATCGACCCCGAACGCAAGCTCCCCGTGGTCAACCAAGACAAGTGTACGGCTTGTGGCGCGTGTGTGAAGATTTGCCCCAAGCACGTCCTTGAGCTGCGTAAGAAGAATGTGAAAGATCGCCGCGTCTTCGTCTCGTGTATCAATCAGGAAAAGGGCGGTGTGGCAAAGAAGGCCTGTGGCGTTGCCTGCATCGGTTGTGCGCGTTGTAAGAAAGAGTGCCCCTTTGACGCGATCGTGGTCGAAAATAACTTGGCTTACATCGACTTTACCAAGTGTAAACTCTGTCGTAAGTGTGTCGCCGTCTGCCCGACGGGGGCTATCTGGGAAGTCAACTTCCCCCCGCGTGTGGTAAAGAGCGAACCGAAGGAGGCAACACCCGCACCAGCGGCTACGGCATCAGCGCCCACACCCGCCGAGGCTGCCCCAAAGGAGGCGGCAGCGCCCTCGGACGCAAACCCTGCAAAGGAAACAAATGCTTAAGATTGGCGGTCTAACGCGGTAATATAGAGGAAAGTAAGAGCTCATGAATTTTAAGACATTTAGAATGGGCGGCGTACATCCGCCCGAAGGTAAGCTCACCAGCGGTAAATCTATAGAAACCTTCCCAGTGGGTGCCGAAATGGTCTTTATGGCCTCGCAACAGTTGGGAGCTCCGTCTGAGGTGTTAGTCGCCAAGGGCGATAAGGTGCTGGTCGGGCAACCCATTGCCAAAGCCTCGGCATTCATGTCCGCACAACTCCACTCGTCTGTGAGTGGCACGGTCGCAAAGGTGGACAAGATTATCGACGCCTCCGGTTACCCCAAGCCCGCAATCTACATCACGGTCGAGGGAGACGAGTGGATGCCTGAGATTGACCGTTCACAGACGCTTGTGCGTGAGTGTAACCTCGAGCCCAAGGAGATCATCGACCGTATCGCTAAGGCAGGTATCGTCGGGATGGGGGGGGCGACCTTCCCTGCACACGTCAAACTCTCGGTGCCGCCAGACAAGAAGGCTGAGTTCCTTATTATCAACGGGGTAGAGTGCGAGCCTTTCTTAACCTCTGACCACCGCCTGATGTTGGAAAAGCCCGATGAGCTCCTCGTGGGAATCTCCATCCTACGACGTGCTTTGGGTAACCCTAAGACCGTCATCGGGATCGAGCGCAACAAGATGGATGCGATCAACCTCTTGACCGAAAAGGCTAAAAACTACGAAGGTATCGAGGTGCAACCCTTGATAGTGAAATACCCGCAAGGGGGCGAAAAGCAGCTTATCGAGGCCGTCACCAAGCGCGAAGTCCCCGCCGGCGGACTCCCCATTGCCGTGGGAGCTGTGGTGCAAAATGTCGGAACGGCGTATGCTGTCTATGAGGCGGTACAGAAGAACAAGCCTCTCTTTGAACGTGTGGTAACGGTAACGGGACCGAGCCTCTCCAAGCCAGGCAACTTCCTCGTGCGCGTGGGGACGCCCATCTCCCAGCTCTTGGAAGCGGCAGGGGGCTTGCCCGAAGATACGGGCAAAGTCATCAGCGGGGGACCTATGATGGGGAAGGCGCTCAAGAATATCGACTCGCCTGTCACCAAGGGGACTTCCGGCGTGCTCGTCTTGCCTACCAAGTTGGCAGAACGGAAAGAACCCGCAACGTGCATCCGGTGCGCGAAGTGTTCGTCGGGTTGCCCCATGGGGCTTGAGCCGTGGTTGCTCTATAAGTTAGGGCAGGGGAGTGACACCGAGTGGATGGAAAAAGAAGACATTATGTCTTGTATCGAATGCGGATGTTGTAGCTTCACATGCCCAGCAAACCTCCCCTTGTTAGACTTTATCCGACTCGGGAAGGGGATGACAGGGGCGATGATCCGCGCGCGGAACGCGAAGAAGTAAAGCAGCGTAAGAGATTTGAAAAAGAGAGTATCAACAGATGAGTAATACACTAACAATATCTCCGTCGCCGCATCTACATGGTGTGTTCCAAACACGCCGCTTGATGTCGGATGTGGTGATCGCCCTCCTCCCCGCATGGTTGGTGGGCTTGTGGTTTTTCGGTCTTGGGGCGCTGATTGTCACCCTCATTTCGGTGGTCAGTTGCGTGGGCGTTGAGTACCTCCTCCAACGCTTTGTGTTGAAACAGACACCGACGATTACCGACGGTTCGGCACTCGTGACGGGTTTGCTCCTCGCCATGAACGTGCCGTCAAACTTGCCGTGGTGGATTATCCTGATCGGCGCCATTATGGCTATCGGGGTCGGCAAAATGAGCTTCGGTGGCTTGGGGAACAACCTCTTCAATCCGGCGCTCTTTGCCCGTGCCTTCTTGCTGGTCTCTTTCCCCGTACAGATGACGACTTGGCCGGTGCCCATAGCTTCGCGTCTGGCTTATGTTGACGCGGTGACGGGGGCTACGCCGCTGAGTCTGATGAAGGCGGCTATCAAGAGCGGCGCACCATTGCAAGATATGCCTAGCCTGATGGATATGCTCTTCGGGGCAATGGGGGGCTCGCTCGGCGAGGTCTCGGCAATTGCCCTCTTGTTGGGGTTTGCTTATTTGCTTATCCGTCGCGTGATATCGTGGCACATCCCTGTGGCTATCTTTGCCAGCGTGTTGGTCTTCTCAGGGATTTTCTATTTGACAAACCCCGCGGTGTATGCGAACCCCGTAACAGAGCTCTGTGTCGGAGGCTTGATGTTGGGGGCTATCTTCATGGCGACCGACTATGTGACCTCACCGATGTCAAAAAAAGGAATGTTGGTCTTCGGTTGCGGGATCGGGCTGCTCACGGTGGTCATCCGTACGTGGGGGGCTTACCCAGAAGGTGTTTCATTCGCAATCTTGATTATGAATGCGTTTGTGCCGCTTATTGATCGTTATATGAAGCCGCGTAAGTTCGGTCACAAGAAAGGAGGAAAGTAAGATGGCAAAACCCTCTACGTTAAAGAATTTGACGCTTACACTCGTGATCATCACGGTGTTGTCTGCCGTCGGGCTCGGGGGGATGAGCATCCTTACCCAAGAGCCTATTGCAAAGGCTAAGAGTGAAAAAATCCTCGCAGCACTAAAGGAAGTGTTGCCCGAGTTTGACAATGACCCCTCGACCGAGCGCACAGAGCAAGAGGTCGACGGCGGCAAGCTCGTGATGTATACAGCAAAGAAAGGGGGCGAGACCGTGGGGATGGCCGTAGAAACCTTTTCGCCGAAAGGCTTCGGTGGGCGTATCGCGATCATGGTGGGCTTTGACAAGGAAGGCAAAATCTCGGGCTACTCGGTCCTCGAGCACGCAGAAACGCCGGGGCTTGGTGACCGGATGGTCAGCTGGTTCAAACCACCGGTAGCGCCCGTAAAGAGCATTATCGAGCGTATCTTCGGTTTCGAAATCAAAGCGCCTGAGAAAAACAGCAACGTGTATGGCGTTTGCCCAGGCAACGGGCTCTCGGTTTCGAAGGACGGCGGCACTATCGACGCCATCACGGCTGCTACGATTAGTTCGCGTGCCTTCCTCGACGCTGTAAACCGTGCTTATGCTGGCTTTAAGGGCGCTAGCAATTACACCGGCGCTACCACACCGTCCAACGAAAATAACGAGTAGGAGGAGCGAGCTATGAGTAACAACAATTCGAATTTGGGGATAATCCTCAACGGGATTATCCGCGAGAACCCGACCTTCGTGCTCGTGCTAGGGATGTGCCCTACGCTGGGTACGACCACCTCGGCATTTAATGCCTTGGGGATGGGGCTTGCAACCGCCTTCGTGCTGATTGGGGCAAATATGGTGATTGCAGCTATTAAAAACTTAATTCCAGACAAGGTGCGTATTCCCTCGTTCATCGTCGTGATTGCGACCTTTGTGACCATCGTCCAAATGACTATGGAGGCTTATGTACCAGCGCTATACAAGAGCCTTGGGGTGTACATACCGCTGATCGTGGTAAACTGTATCATCTTGGGTCGTGCTGAGGCGTTTGCTGCTAAAAACAACGTGATTCGTTCGATGTTTGACGGGATCGGGATTGGACTCGGTTTCACCATTTCTCTTACGGTGATTGGTGCCGTGCGCGAGTTTTTGGGCTCGGGGGCTATCTTTGGTTTCCCACTCTATCCGTCCAACTTCGGTCCGCTCCTCTTTGTGTTGGCGCCGGGGGCTTTCTTAGTGCTAGCCTACCTGATGCTCTTGTTCAACCGCTACGTTAAAAAATAGACGCTCTCATGGAGTACATACTGATTATCATAGCGGGGGTCTTTGTCAACAACATCGTCCTCGCACAGTTCTTGGGGATTTGCCCCTTCCTCGGGGTCTCTAAGAAGATTGACACGAGTGTCGGGATGGCGGGCGCCGTGCTCTTTGTGATGGTGGTGGCGACGGTCTTTACGTGGCTATTACAGCGCTTTGTGCTTACGCCCCTCAATGTAGAGTTCCTTCAGACGGTCTCGTTCATCTTGGTGATTGCGGCCTTAGTGCAGTGCGTGGAGATTATCCTCAAGAAGCTGAGTCCGGGGCTTTATGCGGCACTGGGGATCTTCTTGCCGCTCATCACGACCAACTGTGCGGTGCTGGGGGTGGCTATCTTGGTTATCCAGAAAGATTACGGTCTCGTGCAAGGGTTGGTGTATGCGGTAGCGGGGGCTTTGGGTTTCGGTTTAGCACTAATTCTTTTGGCAGGTTTACGCGAATCATTAAATTTGCGCAACGTTCCACAGGCGATGAAGGGGATGCCGATCGCGCTCCTTACCGCAGGGATGTTAGCGTTAGCGTTCATGGGATTCTCTGGGGTCGTATAGTCCCGTCGAGACCTGTGATTTCTCTTTTGACAAGCAAGCTGGTGCTCTCGCATCAGCTTGCTTGGTTTTGGGTTGGCGCGATCGCAGCGGTGAGGGGGTGTGGAGAGGGTTTCAAAACCCTTTAGGCGAATACATCATGTTGCGTCTCAACAATATTGACTGTTCGATTCCTCAGGAGGAAAAGATTACCGTGACAGGAGTAGTCATAAATCCCGCACAATGTATAACTTTGCTCTAGTAAAAGAGAGTGACTGGAAAAATAACGGTTATACTTATGAAAAGAAATCTGATACTCTTCTTGCTACTGTGCGTCATGCAAACAGTGCTGGCGCAGACTATCGAGGTGCCCAATGTGATCGTCGAGCGATTTACTGTTACGGGGGTTGTCACCTCGGCCGAGGATGGGTTACCTCTCCCCCAGTTGGCCATACGTATCAAGGGTACTAATACGGGTGTGGTGACTGACATGGAGGGACGCTACTCGATCAATATCGAAGATGTGGCCGCGGTCCTCGTTTTCGAATATGTGGGCATGGAAACACAAGAAATTGTGGTAGGTGCAGGGGGGAGTGGACAAGTCGAAATCAACGTCGAAATGCAGCCCGCGCTCGAGGAAATAGACCAAGTCATGGTGCTCGGGTATACCTCCCGTGGTAAGAATCAGATGACGGGCTCCAGCGTTCAGATGGATGCGAAGGAACTCAATACACGACCAGCATTGCAGGTGGTGGAGGGGATGGCGGGTAAAGTCCCTGGGATGGTGACCAATATGAGTTCTTCGACCCCAGGATCGCTTTCGACGGTTCGTGTCCGTGGTGCGAGCTCGGTGACGGGAAGTAACACCGACCCGCTCTATGTGGTAGACGGCGTGCCGATTGCTTACGAAAAGGAGAACCGAGGGTTGAACTCCTCCAGTCTCTCGGCGCTTGCTTCGCTCAACAATGCGGATATTGAGTCAGTCACGCTCTTGAAAGATGCGTCGGCTACTGCGGCTTATGGGGCACGTGGCTCAAACGGGGTTATTGTCATCAAAACCAAGAACGGACGCAAGGGAGCTACCAAGTTTAACTTCAACGCGCGTTATGGGGCTGCACAGCGCCTTCCCAACTTAGGTTTTATGACCGCAGAGCAGCAGCTCGAGCTCCTCGCCTTTACCAAGCGAAACGGGGAGTTTGTAAAAAAGCTGCTCGATGAGCAAAATGTAGACCCAGGGATCTACCTAAATTACGCCATCGGGAAGCTCACCGATGCGCAGCTTGCCAAGGTTAACGAATTGTGGAATTCGCTCCCCGATGTCGCAACCTACAAGCAAGGGCTTTTAGACAACGTCGACGGGACAACCCCTAACATCAAGGCGTGGAATGAGGCTGGGCGTCCGAACTATGACTTCGCAAAAGCCTATTGGCGTCAGATTACAAGCACGGTAGATGCGCAAATCTCAGCCTCGGGGGGAGATGATACGCAAACCTTCTACGCTTCGTTTGGTGGAAACTTTTCGCAAAACCCTGTCGTAGGGGCTGACTTTAAGCGTGTGAGCGGTGCTCTCAACGTAGACCGTACGCTTGTGAAGTGGCTTAAGTTCTCCACCAACAACCAAGTTTCTTACACGCGCCAAGACGGGGTTTTTGCCGAACAGATCGGTAGTATGGGAAACCCTGTTGCGGGTCCCTATTACGCGTCGCCTTTTACTCCAGTTTACAAGAATGGGAAGCCTAATATCGACCTCGGTGGGGCGCTCAACTGGCTCTATTTGAAAGACCATAACGAAGGAAAACAGGTCCTTTCGCACCTCTCTACCAACAACCAACTGACGGCGACCATCGTCGAAGGGCTAAGCTTCAAGAGTCGCGTAGCGCTAGACTTTGTCCTTTTTGATGCGAAAGAGTATGACAACCGTATACACAGCGATCATAGCTACGAGGGCGGGCGTGCCTATCAGAGCAAGCAGTCTACCTACAACTTCGTGACCCAAAACTCGTTGAACTACGACCATCGTTTCTTTGAGGATCACAAGATCTCCTTGCTTGCGCTCCAAGAGTATCAGCGGAGCTATGTCAACTTCTTGTCAGGACAGGCGTTCAACTCTGCGACCGACAAGGTGAAAGACCTCGGTTCGCTTAAAACCAACCAAGGCACAAGCGGCTCTGAGTCTAGCTGGGGCAACGCGGCCTACCTTTTGCTGCTCAATTATGACTATGCCGGGCGTTATATCCTAGACCTCTCTTACCGTCTTGAGGGCTCTTCGCGTTTCGCACGCGACAAGCGTTTTGGGAACTTCGGTTCGGTCGGGCTGGCTTGGAATGTCCATGCAGAGAAGTTCTTCGAACCCCTTGTTAACACCATTACCCGCTTGCGTTTCCGTACCTCGTACGGGATCAGCGGTAACTCCGAAGTCGGGGGGGAGGGGCGTTACCTCCGTACCCTCGAGTACTTTGGTTCGTATAACGGGCGTCCTGCTGGCGACGTCTATGACTATGGCAACCCTGACCTAACGTGGGAAAAGAACGCTACCTTAGACGTGGGGATGGAGTTCTCGTTCTGGTATGACCGCATCTCGGGTTCGCTAACCTACTTCAACAAACGTACTTACGACCTCCTACAGCCTGTGCCGCTCCCACTCTCCTCGGGGCACAACTCCGTCTATCGGAATGCTGGGGAAATGTATAACCGTGGGATAGAAACTCAGTTGGATTTCGGCATTCTTCGCTTGCGAGACCTCAACGTTAATTTCGGGATAAACGTCGCGACGGTGAACAATGAGGTGACCAAGCTCGCACACGATGAAAAGTCGGGCAAGACCATCCCGCTAAGCAACGGTGCTTACACCAACATCGACGAGGGGCACACGGTAAACGAGTGGTATCTTTACGCTTATGCAGGTGTAGACCCAACCACGGGGCTCTCGCTCTATTACACCGACGAGACGCGCACCACGACCACCAAAGACTTTACCAAAGCAAAGCGCCAATGGATGGGGTGTAGTGCCATCCCGACCCTCACCTCGGGTTTCTCCTTCCACGTAGATTGGAAGGGGGCATACCTCGACATGAGTGGTTACCTTGCCATGGGGCACAAGATTATGAACCCCTATTTCTCCGACTTCTACAACGACGACGCTTCGCACCTTGTGAAACACCGCGGGGTCGATGGGATGTACGGCAAGCTTTGGAAAGGAGTAGGTGATACGGAGGCAGACCTTCCGCTTACGGGGATCGGAGCGGGACAAAACGGGGTGATTCGCAACAGCGACCACTTTCTGCGCAAGGGCGATTTTTTCCGCCTTCGTGACCTAACCCTAGGCTACAACCTCCCCAAGTCTTGGCTTAACCGCATTCACTTCAATGGTTCGGTGACGGTCTATGGGCAAGTGACGAACCTCTTTACTTACAAGTTTGATAAGAAGCTGAACTACGACCCTGAGGTACCCGACGAAGGACTCTGGGAGTTCCGTAACCCAGCCATGCGCACCTACTCCGTGGGTTGTAATATTAACTTCTAGTTTGGGAGGCTCTAGAGAATGAAAAACAGAATAATTACCCCCCTCCTCGCCCTCCTCGCTACCGCCACGCTTCTCTTCTCTTCGTGTGGTAAAGACTCGTTAGAGTTCCCACTTTCTGGGAAGCTTAAGTATGAGGATATCAACTCGGTGGAAGTGCTCAATTCGGTACTCTATAGCGCCTATCGTTTCATCGCGACAGATTCCTACTATGGTCGCTACATGGTGGTGCTCGGCGAACTCCGCTCGGAAAACTGCATGGCGAACCTTAACGCGATGTTGATGTACATGGAGTACAACGCGGGCAAGTATATCGTACCCGAAAACTACGATATCTTGAACATCTGGACGAATATGTATAAGGCCATAGCCGCAACCAATGCGGTGATTGCACATGAGACGGCTTTTCCCGATAGCAAAGAGGCAGAACTTATGGTGGGGCAAGCTTATGGTCTTCGCGCCTTGGTACACTACGATTTGCTTCGTCTCTTTGGTGCGGAGCACTCGGGGAGTGCCGTGACAGGGATTCCCTACGTTACGGCTTATCCGCCTAAGAATCTGACTCCTGCACGCACCCCCGTAGATGAGGTAAAGACGAAACTCTTTGCGGATGTCGACAAAGCGATAGCGCTTCTTAAGTCATGGACTCATGAGGAGGAGGCTGCGCAGGGGAAGAATGCGATGCTACCCCAAGTGCACTTAAACTATTACGCGGCGCATGTCTTGCGGGCACGTATGGCTCTCTGGTTTGGCGATTGGGCGAAGGCGCTCGAAAGCATTAAGGTAGTAGAAGATAGCCATCAGTTCCGCATCCTCTCTAAAGATGAGTTCGTTGCTTCGTGGAAAAAGAAGCTTAATCCGAACTCTATCTTCGAGCTCGCGATCACTGCTGCGGCGATGACCAATACCCTCAGTTTGGCACAAACCTATCACGACCCCGATTTTGGTGCGGTAGCGCCTACCCCTTACCTCAAGAATCTCTTTGAACCCAGCGACGTGCGAGGAGGTAAGAATATGATAGGGGAGAACGTAGAGCAAAGACTACGGAAAGAAAAGGCGAATGAGCCCTTGAACACCTACTTAGCCAACCTAGGGAAATACCCAGACCATAAAACGAATACTGACAATATCGTACTGATGCGCTATGAGGAGGTGGTCTTGATGAAGGCCGAGGCACTCTTCCGTACGGGCGATCTTGCTGGGGCATTAACGGCACTCAACAGTATTGCGGCGGCGCGAGGTGCTACGCTTCATACGGCGGCAACGGAAGATGCTATTTTGTTGGAACGCCAAAAGGAGCTCTGTTTTGAGGGCTTCCGTTTCGATGACCTCGCACGCTTCAAACGCAGTGTAGACGCAAAGTGCGAAGTGGAGGGAACTGGGGACTTTTACAAGTTACCCTACAAGTATGGGACGAAGCAGTACACCCTCCCCCTTCCGATGGAAGAGTTGTTGGCAAACCCCGATTTGCAGCAAACCGACGGCTTTGCAGGGGCTGGGCGCTAAGCCTTTGTGATTGAAAACAGTATCGCCCTTAGTGTCCTTCTGAGTGGAAGGAAGCTAAGGGCGATACTGTTTTGTGGGCGGGGACTTACGCACTTTTACAGACACTACCGTGTCGAAACACTTTAGGCGGGCTTCCCCTATCGTTTACTCCCACGCAAAACCCAATTGCAGTTGAGCGTCGTACGAAGCTAGCAGAGTGCGCCTCTTACTCGCCTCAAACGTAGCACCGAGACGACACCCCAACAACCCAAACCGTAGGAAACGAAAGCGCGACAAGAGCACAACACGTCCGCCCGTCCGTCGCACAGAGTGCACCGGCGAGGTGTAACGAAAAGAAGGCTCGCCGTAATAGATCTCAGCTGGCGACTGACCTCCGTAGAAGCCCGCAAGAAAGAGTGCGAGGATTAGGACACGCGCGTGATAATCTAACCGTTGGGAAAAGAAGAGACTTGGCGGCGCAAAACGGCGAGTCGCTTTCTGATTGACCCAAACAAGTTGCCCCTGAGAGACGAGCGTCATCGCGCTCGAAAGCGGATAAGAGAAGCGCGCCTTGAGGTCGTGCCGAGCAGCGTAGTGCGGTGCACGAGACGAGGTCTTATAACGAAGAAAAAGGGCACGACCGGCAGAGAAAGGGAGGTCGGCAGAGAGCGCAAGTTCGTGTCTCCATGCCTTTTCGGACGTGTTATGATGAAAACGATAGGCGACAGCGAACTGTGCCCACGACCGCCAAAGAGCGTAATGAAGATTTGCCCCCCAGCGTCCGCGGGGATGCGAGGTACGAGAGAAGTTGCGTTGATAGCGAGAGGGGTTTTGTATGCCGTAATGGTAACCTTCTAACGTCCACGAACCATAGCGATCAGTTTGATAACCTGCGGCAAGGAGAGCGCTGGTACGCTCCCATTCGTCCCCCAAACCCTTTTTCACCCCAAGCCCCCCTGCGGCAAGCTCGCCCCAAAGCTGGAAACATTGCCGACGGTAACGACCATAAAGCCCTAGGCGCAATTGAGATTGTAGCTTCAACTCTGCCGTAGCTGCTACGGGGGTAAGAAAGGGCTCGCGAAAATGGTCGTAGACGCCAGCAACGCCTAGGGCATAGTGTTGACGAAGGAACTTCAAGTCAAGAAGCGCAAGGGTCTCACGTGTCACATTGCGCCATTTCTGACGGGCGGGCGTGTCAAAGCTCCCAGAGATGTCGACCGTGCGGAGGTAACGCCCTCCCTTGAGATCGCGATACGTCGCGTTGACGGGGCGATAGGAAAGCGCGGACGTAAGCAAGAAGGAGCGCCCGAGGCGGCTCGTAACGGCAATACCCAAAGGCGTAGCACTAGAGGGGCTCGCAAAGCAACCACGAGGGAGGTAGCGATCTCCTTGCGGCGAAAGGGGACGCTCGGAGGGGAAAGAAGCGTTGGAAGAAGAGAATGTGAGTCCGTAACCCGCTAGATAAGAGAAGTGTCCGACGACAAGGCGTGCCGGACATTCGCCCGCAAAGGTCATTTGCCCAAAGCCAGAGTAAGCGGCGTGCCCGTAAGGATTCTCTCGGGAAGCGAAAGGTTCGTAGGGTTGTGTACGCCCTCGCAGCGCCATGCGGAGGGCGTCGCCCGCTCGGTAGTCGAGGCGTGTTTCGAGCCCAAGGGGATTACCGAGGACGTTCTTTTTCGTTTTTACGGCTCGTAAAAAGCGATATGAGGCGCGTTGGTATATTTCTACAGACTGTTTGTAGAAACGCGCGAAATGAGGTTCGTTAACGCAGAAAAAGGGTAAGAGCTCGGCGGCTCGTTCGCGCGACAGATTCTCCACCCAGAGGAGGTCGGTTACTGCCGCGAAGGTTTGGTAGTGCTCCCGAAAGGCGACAATCGCCTCGGGCTCGCCCTCGTGCAAGAACGGTAGGGAGCGAAGGTGGGTAAGCGAGGCGGCGTTGAGGTCGGTGGGGTGGGCGCGGTAGTCTTGCCACTGTTCGAGGCGATCGAGGTCGGCCTCGGAAGGTTCTTCGGTGAAGATTATGGTTTCAGAGGGGGGTGTTTGGTTCTGGGCTACAGTAGGGACAGCGCTGCAAAAGAGGAGGAAGAGAAGAAGGCTAGCACGTTGCATAGCCCGAATGAAAAGAAACTTTTGTTGCGTCATAATAGCAACGTCCATAAGGGGGCAGCGCAGCTCGCAGGTTGATTTGTTTACGAAGGTAGCAGATTTTATTAGTATACACGTATCCTGAGTGTCGTCGTTTCTTTTATGACCTACTTATCCCACTTCTAAGAATAGGGTATCAACCCCCTCTCTTTCATTCCTCCAGCAATGGGCGCTCCCCTTAGCCCCCTTGCTGGAGGAATGAAGAGGAGTGGCGCTTACACACTTTTGCAGACACTACCCAAAGACAGATACGCCAAGGAGAACCCATAACGAGCGTTAAGAGCTCTCCTTGGCGTATCTGTAAACTCATGCAACTATCGCTCTTCTATCCCCGACTCGTCCTTTTGCGCCTTCTGTATCGAATGGCGTACGGCGATGCTCGCAAAACTCAAATGGACGCCAGGGATTTCGCGCAAACACGCGGCGCACGCAAGGCTGGTAGCTCCCGAGGTCAACACATCGTCAAACAAAAGAAGGCGTTGCCCCGCATAGCGCGCCGCCGCATCCCGCACAAGCCGGAAGGAACCTTGCACATTGACACTTCGCTCAGCGACGCGCGTCTGCGAACGCCCATACTTTACTCGGCGTAACACCGGAGTGACAGGGAGCGAGAGCTCTTCGCCCAAGGTCGCTGCCAAAAGCTCGGTCTGATTATAGCCACGAAGCAGCAGCTTACGCCAATGCAACGGTACGGGCACAATGGCGTCAAACGATTCTGCCCACCCGCCTGCTCGCAGGTAAGCGCCGAGGAGATGGGCGTAAGCCTCACCTATCGGGAACTGCTCATGATACTTAAATTGGAAGATTGACTGGCGAATCACCCCGCCCCCGTAGTAGCAAAGCGGCAAGACATGTTCGAAGAGCGCCATCTCTTCGTTCTTGCAGCGAAAGGGGGAGAGCCAACTATAGGTAAACTCAAGTTGGTCTAGACAATTCGCACAAAACGTGCCTTTGACACCACCATGATAGCCATCGCAAATCGGGCACACCCCACGCCTCTCATCCAGCGGGGCACACTGTACTTCGATTGGCGTAAAAAGCGACTTTAACTTATCGGCCACCCGCATCGCGAGGCGCATAAGAGCCCATACAGCCGCCGCCAACGCTCGGGGGACAAGGGCAATTCCAGATGGTAGCAGAGGTAAGAGAGCATATCGCGCAGAAGTCTTGAGGAAGCGCTTGACGTCCCCTTTTCTTTTTTCCAAAGAGCTAGTAATGCTGCGGAGGCTCTTGGTGAAAACGTGAGCGTATCAGGCGAGAGACGCCCCTCCCAACGCCCATTTTTTAGATTAAAAGATGTGGTCTTTGAAAAAGACGTACCCTGCGGACGGTAGCCTAGGAGGTCGATCAGCGTCCACAAAAAATGGGAAAGTATGCTTATGCCCTCGGTAGCAAATCTCAGTCGCGTCTGTTCCTGCAAAAGAAACCGGTAGAGACGCTTGTCGCCAAGATCTCTTTGCAAGACGAGATCTAACACTTCTGCCTCAAAAGCAGCAATCGATTGGCTATTAGATACGTTGTGTGACAACACCTCAATCTCGCTCACCTCGAGGAGTTGCCCAATCACACGCGGAGGATTCGGCGGGAGGTAGGTCACACGCAACAAGTCAAACACTTGCGCCGTAGCGAGCTTTTGGGCAAGACAGAGGCGATAGCTCTGCAAGTAGATAAGCCCCGAGCTTTGACTGTACCCTTTAAGCAATGTACCCAAAGCGCCGAATCCCTCAGTGTTAAGCAAGAGAAGCTCCTCTGTGCGTATCGTGTCTTCCATTTTCCCTGCAACGAAGATAATGAAAAACCGAATGAGCGCGTAAACCTCCCGTTACTGGTATTTCACCACCACCCCGATCGGTAGATGGTCAGAATACCCAGCTCGGAAGGCGACGCCCTTGCGTGTGCGGCGTGGCTTGTATCCGCCGTGTTCGAGGTCTTTCTCCAAAAGCGGGGCATAGTCAAACGAGTAGGGTGCACAATGCCACGCCGTCGAATCGAGAAGAGAGGGCGAGACGAGGAAGGCATCGATCGTGCTCCACTTTCCCAAGTAACGGTAGGTGGGATAGGTTAACGAATCAGGGAGGAGGAGCGCCCAATTGACTAATTTCCTTTGCGTTATCGCCTCCTCAGCTTGTCCACAGGCGACCTGCTTGAGGCGCACGTCTGCCACAGGCATATTCATATCTCCCATAACCACGATGGAGGCTTCAGGCGAGCGTTCGCGCACCGAGTCTAAGAGCATTTGCAAGTGCGCGAGTGCCGTTTGCACCACAAAGGGTTTCTCTCGTGCAGTCATTTGAGAGGGGAGGTGACATTGCACCACGTGAAGCGTATCGGCGTATGGCAGTCGAAATGAGGCATAAAGGAGCTCTCGTGTCGGATATGCTGCCGTATCCCCCTGTAGACGGATGGGTATCCAACGCACATTTCGCAAGCGTAGTAGATCGCGTTGATAGAGTAGTGCCACGTCGATGCCCCGA